>JARRLT010000042.1:0-23904 GCA_037386725.1 Promethearchaeota archaeon | reverse complement strand
TAATTTGGCGGCCCTCGAGGAGATTTTCGAGGGTTGGCTAATTTCCAACCTTTATCGAACTCCTATCCCTCCGCAGGATAACTAGGTTTGAAGCCCAGCGTCAGAGACCACTTATCGTTGGAGATCGAAACGATCTCGAAACAATTCCGACCATCAAGGGCCATTTTAAATAATTAAGTATATGGTTTTAAAAGAAATTTAAAAAGGAGGTAAAAAATTTGTCAAAAGCATCAGAAACTGTTCTAAATCAAAAAGAATTTAAAACAGAAGAAGATTTTGATAGTAAATTTTTTGAGAATATTGAAAGAAAAACAAATATTTGGTCTTGTATTCAGTGTGGATCTTGTACTGCAAGTTGTGAGAGTGGTCGTTGGACAGCTCTAAAGACACGACTTATAGTAAGAAAGGTAGTTTTAGGAGATCTCTCTGTTTTAAAGGATCCTGATATATGGTTATGTACAACTTGTTATCAATGTTATGAACGATGTCCAAGAGACGTTAGACCAACGAATGTGATTATGGAGTTAAGAAATTATGCTACTAAACTCGGTAATATTTCTCCAAAACATCGAGCAGTGGTTGGATATCTAAAAAATTTTGGTCATGCGGTACCTATTAATGATCAAGTTAGAAAGCAGAGGGTAGAACTCGGACTTGAAGAGCTACCTCCAACATTATTCAAATATAAAGATGAAAAGGATGGAGATTTGAAAAAAATTAAAGAAAAATTATTCGATCTTCCTCCTGAAAAAGAGGAAAAAGGTGATAAATAAATGGTAAAAGAAAATACATTTGCTTTTTTCTTAGGATGTATAATGCCGAATCGATATCCCCAAATTGAGAAAGCTACTAAATTTGTTATGGAAAAATTGGGATATACTTTATTAGATATGGAAAAGGCATCATGTTGTCCTGCACCTGGTGTATTTAGGTCTTTCAATAAAGTGGACTGGATGGTTGCTGCCGCTAGAAATATAGCTATCGCGGAGAAGTTGGATACCAATATCCTTACTGTGTGTAATGGATGTTTTGGTACCTTGCAAGAAGTTAATGATCACCTCAAAGAAAATGAGGAACATCGAATCTTAGTAAATGAAAAATTAGCTCAATTAGGGGATTATGAATTTAAAGGCACAATAGACGTTCGACATGTTGCGGAAGTTCTTGGATATGAAATTGGTCCATGGGGTATTGAAGATAAGATTACTAGAAAAGTTAATATAAAAGCTGCAATCCATTATGGTTGCCATTTCTTAAAACCAACAAAAATCCGTCAAATAGATAGTTCGGAAAAACCATCTATTTTGGAAGATTTTGTGGAAGCGTTGGGTGTTAAATCACTTAGATTTAAAGAACAATTGACTTGTTGCGGTGCTGGAGGCGGTGTAAAAGCTTATGATGCAAATTCAAGTATGACGATATTCGGAGAAAAAATGAAAAATATTGACGAAGTGAAGCCAGATATAATTTTAGACATTTGTCCTTTCTGTCATCTGCAATTTGAATCAGGACAGGATTTCCTTAATAATAATTGTGGAGCTAATTATGATTATCCAGTTATACATTTATCTCAATTAGTTGCATATTGTATGGGAATGGATCAAGAATTTATTGGACTTCAATATCAACTAATGGGACGAGATTTCATTTTTGGAGAACAACCTGAAAAGTCAAAGGAGGTTATTTAAATGACAGTACAAAAAGGAAAAGTAAAAGGACCAAGTCCAGAAGCAGATGAAAAAGAGGGAAAAGAAAAAACATCCGAGGAACCCAAGATTGGAGTTTTTATTTGTCATTGTGGTCATAATATTGCGGGAACAGTCGATGTAGCGAAGGTTGCTGAACATGCCGCAACACTTCCTGACGTTGTCGAAGCAAAACATTATATGTTTATGTGCTCAAAACCGGGAGTGCAATTAGTCAAAGATGCGATAAAAGAAAAAGGGGTAAATAGAACTGTGGTTGCATCTTGGCAATTAAATTGGTTGAAGCAGGAGTGAATCGTTCTAGAAAATTAGAAGATGTAATCACAAAGAAAATTCCTACCAAAAAAGCGGCTTTAGTTATTGGAGGTGGAATTGCTGGATTACGTGCGGCTCATGATACAGCGGAACTGGGTATTCCAGTGTATTTAGTTGAGAGAGAATCTACTATTGGTGGACATATGACTAGATTAAATAAAACCTTTCCTACAAATGAATGCCCTCAATGTTCAATTTCACCATTAACAAATGGAGTTGCAAATCACCCACTTGTTGAACTATATACGAATGCCCAAGTTAAAAAGGTAGAAGGAACAATGGGTAATTTTGAGGTCGAAGTAGAAATTAAACCAAGATATGTAAAAGATAATTGTACTTCATGTGGAGAATGTGCTGAAAACTGTCCAGTTGAAGTTCCTAGTGAATGGGATGTAGGAATGTCTATGAGAAACGCGATTTATAAAGCATACCCTCAAGCAATTCCCGCTGCGTATGTTAGAGATAAAAATGTATGTATTGAATGCAATACATGCATAAATATTTGCCCCGTTGATGCAATAGATTTTTCTATGGAAAAAGAAACTAAGACTCTTGAGGTCGGTTCAATTATTGTGGCTGCTGGTTATGATGAGTACGATCCTTCAGAAATCGAACCATATCATTATAAACAAGATGGTTATGAAGACGTGATTACTCAATTACAATTAGAACGTATGTTAGCTCCAAATTCTCTCACAAATAGTGAAGTTTTGCGACCTTCAGATGGAAAGATTCCTAAAAAGGTAGTAATGATTCAATGTGTAGGGAGTCGTAATGAGCAAGTAGGAAACAAATACTGTACTGGAGTTTGTTGTAAATTCGCTACCAAAAATGCGGGAATTGTTAAAGAAATGTATCCCAATTCAGAGGTGTCAATTTGTTACATTGATGTAAGGACCCCTGGACTTAATTTCGAAGAATACTATAAAGATGCTCAAGAGAAAGGAGTAAGGTATATTCGAGGGAGACCATCTGAAATTCTAAAAGATCCAATAACAGGCCAGCTCTATGTTAGTGTTGAAGATACCCTTAGTCAAACACCATTGCGATTGGAAGCAGATATGGTTGTTTTATCAGCAGCTATGGTACCTCCAAAGGGCATAGGAGCTTTAGGTTCGAAATTGCAAGTATTAAGGGGAAAAGAAGGATTTTTAAAAGAATTTCATATTAAGATGAATCCAACTTTAAGTAGTAAAGGAGGGATTTTTCTCGCAGGGACAATTCAAGGTCCTAAAGATATTTCAGAAACTGTTGCTCATGCTGGAAGCGCTGCAGCTTTAGCTTCAGCACCTTTAGTAAAGGGATACATTGAAAAAGAGATGTTAATTCCTTCAGTAGATTATGATCTTTGTGTTGCATGCGGAATGTGTGGTACTGCGTGTAATCCCGCAGCGATAACTTTCAATGAAAAGCATCAACCGATCATAAATGAAGTAGCATGCAGATCATGTGGTATGTGTATGCCGGCATGTCCTACTGGAGCAATACAATTACTTAACTTTAGAGACGATCAGTTACGAGATGAAATAAAAGTAGTATCAGGTGGAGGTGCAGTTGTAAGTGACTGAATGTAACGATTACGAAAATATTGTAGTATTTATGTGTAATGAATGTGGTCAAGGAAGTGCAAATACAGCTGGAGTTGCTAGAATGGCATATGATCCTGCATATCGAATTGTTAGAGTGCAATGTACTGGTCAAGTAGGGCCGATACAAATTATGGATGCATTAAATAATGGTGCTGACTCAGTAGCATGCATTGGTTGCTGTTTAGGTGCTTGTCATTTTTTCAATGGTAACATCTTATCAATGCACAGGATTAAACTTATGAAGAAATTATTCAAAGAACTTGGCTATAGTGATCAATTTGTCAACCAATATACTTCAAGAGCTGCTGAAGCAGAAACAGCTGTAGGCGATTTTAAAGATATTATTGAAAGATTATGCGTAGCCATTAAAGAAGGAGGTATAATTTCAGAATGAATGTTAAAGTATTCCAATTCAATGGATGTGATAAATGTTTCAATGAATCTCTCCTTCTAATGGAGGAAGATAATTTATCAGTTGAACTTATCACTGATCTTGAAAATTGGAAAGAAGAAGAATTTGATATTGCTGTGATTACTGGTTATCTCTTACCGGAAAATGAAACAATGTTAATGAAGATTTTTAATAATTCTGAGAAAATCATAGCTTATGGGAGTTGTCCGAGTACGGGAGGAATCTATGGATTAGCAAATCAAAAAGGATTTGATGTTACCCCGATAGATAAGTTGATTTCGGACTCATCTGCAATTCATGGTTGCTTGGCAAATATTGAAGATTTAAAAAACACTATTTCTAATAATGGGAGTGATAAACCTCAGCTTCTTTGTACAGTTTGTAAAAGGAAATCTACATGCGACTATTTAGATGAAGTACACCGACAAATTGAATTGGAGGATAAAGAAACTTGTTTCAATGATTTAGGATTTCTTTGTAATGGATATGTTTCTGCGGAATGTAAAGAAAAATGCATAAATTATGAGACACAATGTCGTGGATGCACTCCAATTGTTGAAAGACCTGGAATTCGTATGTTAGGAATGTTTGGCACCCTCATGGGAAATATAGAAGTTGCCACAGAAGCCTCGAAATATGGTGCAACAGATAAACTTGCTGATAAGGATGATGATATTACAAAAAGTTTGCCTGATATAGTAGGAAATTTCTTTAGATTTTCACTCCCTAGCTCTGGACTACCAAAAGGAAGGATTCCTGCAAAAGGTTCTTTACTTGAAAATGTTTTTGTGGGAAGATTAATTGAAGAACTTCCTTTAATAACTGGACTATTAGGAGGTACTAAGTCGATTAGTTTAACTTTGAATGCAATTGAATCATATGAAAAAGACGCTGAGATAGATATAAGCGAAGAAACTAAAAACTATCGAAAGGAATTGAGGACATTAGAAAAGAAGTTAGAGAAAGCAGTTGAAGATAAAGACGTTAAAGCGTATAAAGAAACCACCGAAAACATAAGGAAAATTGCAGGAAATATGAATCTTTCTAATGTATTTTTTGGTGGATTTAAAACACCCATTAAAGAAGATGACTCCTTCGATAATTATAAACCACACGTTTTTGAAATTATGGAAGGAAATTATAAAGACAGTATTATTGAATATTCTTTAGATTCTGAGGGTGTAATAAACGAAATAAAATTAAAGGAGGGAAAATAATGAGTTTTGAATTATTAAAAGAAGAAATTATAGATCCAGGATTATGCCAAGGCTGTGGACTATGTGTAGGTTCTTGTAAACATATTGTAATGAATAATTTAAAACCTGAGTTAACGGATTATTGTATCTTAGAGAGAGACGGAATTGATTGCGGAAAATGTTATCAGAGTTGCCCTCAAGTAATTCAGAAAAAGTTTAAGAAGAAAAAACCTAAAGCAATCTATTCATTAAGAAGTAAAAATCCAAAAATCTTAGAAAACTCTGCAAATGGTGGATTTACGACAACTTTAACTAAATTTCTCCTTGAAAATGAGGATTTGGCAAATGTTGTGATGGTTCAAAATGAAGATGATAAACCTATAGCTAAGGTTGTATCTGATCCAGATAAGGTTATCTCTAAAGCTGGTGTTGTCTATGGACGTTCTGGGGTGTTACAAAAATTGGTTGATATTGTTGGTTTAACTAGTGAATCTGTAGGGATTGTAGGTGTTCCATGTGAGATGAGAGGAGCAGCAGAATTAGAAGAAAAAATGCATAGAGAGATCCTTAAATTAGGTCTATTTTGTAATTCCAGTATCCGAAATGAACAAACAGAACGAGGTATCATTTGTTCACCTTGTTGTAGTGGTTGTCCTGCTGGTGTGAATGCTCAAGGATATATTTCATTAATCCGATCAGGTGATTATCAAGATGCAGTAGATCTCATTCGGGAAAGAAATCCATTGCCTTCCGTATGTGGTAGGATATGTACTCATGAATGTGAATTTGGATGTACTCTTATCGGAACTGATCATCCGGTTGCTATTAGAGAATTAAAAAAATTCGTAACTGAATGGGAAATTGAAGAAGCAAAATCAAAACCTACCAATCTATTAAATATTCCAGAAGATTACAAGCCTACGATCTTTGAAAAATCCGATAAAACAGGAGGAATGCTAAGATTTGGAGTTCCACAGTTTAGATTACCAAATTATGTTCTTGATCATGATATTGAGATGATTAAAAGACATGGTGTTGAAATTAAGACGAATACACCTTTAGGACCAGATCTTACCATCGAAGATTTAAAGAATCAAGGATATGAAGCAATATTTATAGCAACTGGTCAATACAAACCAAAAACGCTAAGGCTTGAAGGAGAAGAACTTCCTGGTGTTCATGTAGCAATTAATTTCTTAATCGATAGAAAATATAGATATTGGGAAAAGAAAAATGAATTTGTAGGAAAAACAATTGGAATAATCGGAGGAGGTCCAGTTGCTGTAGACGTAGCTCAAACAGCTCTTAGATTAGGAGCAGAAAAAGTTCATTTAGTTGATATAGCATCTGAGGATGACCTCGAAATGGTTTTAAGAGACATACCAGATTCAGAATTTGAATTGATGGAATATCATTTCACGACTTCAACCTCTAAAATAACTAAGGAAGATGATAAACTGGCTTTAAATTGTTATAAGATAGAATGGGGAGAACCAGATGAGAATGGAAGAAAACCATTAAATAAGGTTAAAGATTCTGACTATAAGATCCCCGTGGACTCAATAATTATAGCTATTGGCCAGGGTGTAGATTTTGATTTAATCGATAAAGCAACAAATGAAGAATTGGAGAAAGAGAGAAATAAGATATCTATTAATGATATTACTTTTGAAACCAATATTTCTGGTGTATTTGCTGGAGGCGATATAGTTGCAAACTCAAAAGCAGTAGCTGTGGCAGCAATTGGACATGGAAGAGGAGCTGCAATATCAATAGATCGATATTTAAGAGGAGAAGATTTAGCCAAAGGAAGATATCGGATTGATAAAACGTTTTTCAGCGGGCCGAGAGAGCCTCCTAAAGATTATTCAAAGAAACCCGAAACTTTAGAAGAAGCAACAGAAGAAATTAGTTGGAATTTCGATGAAATTGATGGAATGTTTAATGAAGATATGGCTCTAAGTGAAGCCAGAAGATGTTTAAGTTGTAATCATTTCTGTGCTCATTGCGTAGATTTTCCGGCAATATATTCTGATCTCACTGCTGGTGAAGTTGGCTCTGAAAAGGGATTCACAACTGTTGTAGCGTGGACCGATAGAGGTAAAGAAATTCTCGAAAATGCTCTTAATAGTGATTTATTTGAAACTGGGACTGTCAATGAAAAAGAATTAGAAACAGCGATTGACTTAAAATCAAAAAGAGAATTATTAACTTTCCCAAAAACACCGCGCCAAAGAATATTGGACTATATACAAATTCAAGGTCCAAGTACTATTAATGATATGGCAAAAAGCTTAGCTATAAAACCAAAAACCGTTAGATACGAATCTCTTAGATTAGTGAAAATGAATAAACTAATAATGGATCTTAAACCAGAAATGGAGGAACCATTATTCACAATCAAGTTAGAATCTTAAAATATTTTTTCTTTTTTTAAAATTCACAATTTTAAAATTTTTAAGTTTAATCTCTTAAACTAACTTAAACAATAAAAATTTTCGAACTTTTTCAATATAGGGTAAAGTAAATAGTATATAACAAAAGTTAAGTTGAGTGTTGTATATAAGAGTTATAAATCTTTTAACTCATATTTGATCATTATTAATTTAAGATATAATATTCACGTAAAAAGTAAATGTATTCACTATCTCCAAAGAGTAGTGTTGTTTTCTTTAATTAGATCTTTTAAGATTAAAGGATATCGGAAAAGTGTTTTAATTTTGCATTCTTTCGTAAGCATCTTTAAGGATCTGTTGGTTGATTTCTGGATAATGTCTGGAATATTCAAAAATTTTGTCTTTATTGGTTTTTTTAAGTAGAGTTCCTATTTCTACAATTATTTTTTGGGGATGGATTCCATTATATTTCCAAAGATAAATAAAATCCAAAGCAGTTTTTTCTAAATCCGAAAATCTAACTACATTCTCTTTAACTCCAAATTCTAATAAAACATACTTGAGCTTTATGAATTTAAAATCATATCCGGCAATTCTAAAGGGTTTTCGGCGGAATATTCTATCGCTCATTATAAAAAATTCATTACTATGATCTGATTGAGTATCAACTCCATTTAATTTTAAAGCCGTATACAGACCAAAATACCATCGATTTATGTTTTTTAATTCAAGGGCTTGAGCAACAAGCTCTAACAAAGAAAAGTCTATCTTTTCTTCTAAGACTTCTTTTCGACTTTTTATATAAAAGATATCATCAAAAATTCTCATTAAATAGCCTTGGGAAGTAAGATAATTAATAACATTATTATAATCATAAAATAACTTTTTACTTTGTTCCTTTATTTCATCAGAAGTAGTGAATTTTTTATTTGGGGATTTTCTTAAAAAATCAAGCACACGTCGCATTGACATATTCAAAATTAATAATGTAAGATCGAATTTTAATTTTTGTATACTGGATATTTAGGAAATATATGATAGTATAATAGTTTTGTGAAGCTTAATTAGAAAATCTTTTTTGGAGTATAATTTCATGCAATTTAAATGCTAAAAGGATAAAGAAAATCCCAAAAAGAATTAGGATCCCAAAATCTAAGAGAATTCCATACGATCCAAAGGCACTCGTTCCAAAAAATCCAAAATTAATGATATCTATAAAGTAAGTCAATGGAGAAATAATTGAATATGGTGCAGATTGTATAGGTATAAATAAAGCACTTAAAAATACTAAAGGAAACTTTACTATTAAACTCAGTATCATAATACTGCTAGGATTATCACTAGGGGGCACAGAGATGATAATACTAAAACTCGAAAATGCAAACGCTCCAATAATAATTCCCAAGAGGATAATTAATATATTCATTGACTTCCACAATGAAAATATTAATGTAGTTAAAATTAAAGGTGGAAATGCGAATATAACTCCAAATAGAAAAGATCCCCATATGTCTCCCATAAGTATTGTTTTTATTGATATAGGGCACGTAATTAATCGTTCAAGAGTTTTTTGTCTAGTTTCCCATGGGAAAACAACAGGACCTATGGAAGCAGCAGTTAAGAATAAAACCATAGCAAGTAAACCTGAGGTAAGATAGACCGGATTTACACGTCTCCCTATTGTGAACGCAAAGAAGAGCATGGTTGGGAGTAAAAGACCTTGAATCACTACTGGACCCTTATTATAATAAATTTTAATATTTTTTTGTGAGATTGCTATTGAGCGTTTAAGTTGAACAGAAAACTTCTCTAATTTCACTATTAACTTGTTTGAATTAATTTTTATCACTCTCATTAATGATTTTTAGGAAAACTTCCTCTAAGTGTGGTTCTTTGGTTTTTATTAATTTTATTTTTAAATCATTTGATTTTGTGAACTGAGTTAATTCATTCACAGCATCATCCACATTTTCCACAATAACTCTCCATCTTCCCTTTATTTTTTGTATTTTCTTAATAGTTTCAAGGTTTTTAAGTTGAGCTATTTCAATCATTCTATTTAATTCAAATTCAATAGTTTGATCTTCTTTAATAATTTCTTTTAAATTCTCAGGAGTGTTTAAACCAACAATTTTTCCGTTATTTATAATCGCAATTCTATGGCAGAGATCATTTGCTACATGCATATCATGAGTAGTAAGAAAGATTGTTGTGCCTTTATCATTATATTCTTTTATAAGATCTTTTATTATTGAGGAACTTTGTACATCTAATCCAGAAGTTGGTTCGTCTAAAAAAAGTAATTCTGGGTCACTTATAAGAGCCATACATAATAAAAGTCTTTGTTTCATACCCTTAGAATACTTTTTAGCTTTTTGGTCTTTCCTTTCAAATAATTCAAATTTTTTTAACAGATCAAGGGCTCGCTCGACTCTCTTATTTTTAGGTATCCCATATAATTTCCCTAATAATAAAATATTTTCAAGTCCTGTAAGATCTATATATACATTAGACATTTCGGGAACGTTTCCAAGACGTTGTTTTATTGAAATAGGATCTTCCCAAAAATCTTGTCCGAAAATTTTAATTAAACCAGATGTGGGTTTTAACACACCAGTTAACATTCGAATTGTAGTCGTTTTTCCAGCTCCATTTGGACCTAAAAATCCAAAAATTTCCCCCTCTTCTACATTAAAGTTAATCTTATCAACAGCTTTTAAGTTTTCAAACTTTTTAATTAAATCATTAACTTCTATAACTTTCATAATGCCACTCAGTTTATAAGAAAATATTAAATTTTAGAGTATAAAAGTTTGATTATAATATTATATTCTTATCTCACTACCTATTTCCATATATCTTGAATTAATTTTATTTTGTTTTAAATATTCAACTAATTTCTTTGCCATCTCCTCATCTCCTTTCCCAAAATGATATGGAATTGTGGTTTTTGGCAAAATTGTTTTTATGAAGAATAAGTAATCATCAAAAAAGTCCTCGAAACAAGCCACAAAACAATAATTAATCCCTTTTTGAATTCTTCTAAGTTCGTATGAATATTTTGCGGAATCAGCAGTATGTAATATTCTCTTATCATCAATTTCAATCAAGTAAGCTAAACATTTTTCTGACTTCCAACATTCTATCTCAAACACTTCTACACTTCCATCCTTTAACTCGATTTTTGTACCATTTTCTACCAATATTGGCTCAATTGGTACTTTATCTTTTACTGACGTAGGTCCAAATAATTGAAAGTCTTTATCTTCTCTTATATATAAATCATGTATTCTTTTAATTTTCTCAGCATCTGTGTGATCATCATGTTCATGAGTTAAAAAAACCTTCCCTATTCCTTTCTTTGGAGGTTCTAAATAGTTAGGATCAACAATAAAATGATTATTAACACTCACAATTTCCAAACATGCATTTCCCAAAAATCTACAAATCAATTTTCTCAACTCTTATTTCAAATATAAATATAAAATGAAATCTTTGTTTTATAGTTATATGCTTATGTCTTTTTTAATGCTTAATATTATAAAGCATTTATCGATAAAATTTTTATTTAAGTAATATCTTCTTTTTCAAGACTCGGATGAAACTCTTGGAAGTACTCTCAGAAAAGGATATTTTTACTAAGATTGAGTTATTAAGGATTCAGTTGGAAATTATCAAAACTTTAAAAAAGTTAAAAATTCCTTAGAAACATATATATTTATTTTCTTAAAAAGAAAAAGTTGATAATTAATTTTATTATAGTTGGTTATCGTTCTTTTCAATTTGTTTTAATGTGTCTGGAGGATTTGGTGAAGTCTTAGTTTCTAAAACTTTAAAGTTCTTGTAATCTCTTTTTTGAGATTCAGTTAATATATATGTTTTATTACATGCTTTACAGTAGAGTTTATGGTTTTTTGGATACAATATATTTTCACAAACTGGGCAATATTTCAAAATTCATCACAAACAAGCTTTATTTTAAAGTATAAATTGGAAGGCTCGTTTAAGATATAATCAATCTAATTTAAAAAATTTAAGGTAAAAAATGACATAGAAATATGAAGATTAAAAAATACTCAATTCAAATTTAAATTTTTAACTTAAATAAATCAACTTTTTATTTACTTTCGTTTATATATAAAGTGTGATAAGCTCCTCAGAGAATATCATTTATATCCAACAAGTAGGTAAAATAGATAAATCAATCGCTACCAATCTTAAAGAAGATCTTTCTCCGATTTTAAAGAAATTTAATCTATCAATCGAAATAATCCCCGATTTGATCGCGGTGAAAGGGGCAGAATTCAATGAAAGTAGACGACAATTTAATGCTTCAGAAATCTTAAAAAAAGTAACTGGAAGAGCAAAAAATAAGAAATATTATAGGATATTGGGAATTATCGATGAAGATATTTACGTGAAGGGCTTAAATTTTGTTTTTGGTGTTGCTACACTGTCAAGAAGTCATAAAAAGATAGCATCAGCTGTGATTTCTGTAACACGCTTAAAGGAATCATTCTACAATAGATCGAAAAACCCACGTTTATTTCGGCTCAGGATATTGAAAGAAGCACTTCATGAATTAGGACATACTTTTGGGTTAAGCCATTGTGAAAATAAATGTATTATGTATTTTTCCAATCATCTAGGAGATACAGATTATAAACCCGCTGAATTTTGTGACTCTTGTGTTAAAAATTTAAGGTATTACCTTAAAAATAATTAAGTTTGGATGTTTTAATTCTAAATTATGCTTTCTTTTTTATATCTCCCATCAACAACAAAATTAGTAGAATCGCACAGATAAATCTTTCGACATTACAAAAGAAAGGAAGCCTACTGAGTGAATTTATCGTCTCTAACCTTTTTTTATGATCTGATTTTTCTATATTCATTAATTGCAGTAAAGGTAATACCATATCCATATAAATGTAACTTTTTTGTTTTCTTTCTTCTTTGCTTAAAATTTGATTAAGCTTTTTGTTAAATTCCTTTCTCAAATCTTGCAATTGTACATATTGATTTTCTGTTATAAAATGTAAATTCATAGAAGATTGCAATATTGTATTGATTATATTCGTATATATTTCTGATGATTTTGATTGGTTTAGTGACAAGAAGGTTAAAGCAGTCAATCCTTCTTTTCCTTTAGGAAAACTTTGGATAAAATTTTGCCAAATTTTGTCAATTTCTCCATATAAAGATAAAAAGAATAACTTTTTCCTTAATTCAAACTGTAATTTTGTGATCTCTTTTCCCGAACTTCTGTTAAATGATTCAAATGTCAATATATCCGGATTGTAGATGGATTTTTCATTTATTGCATAGTATTTTTTATCGATTGAACCCGGTGTGATCTCATCTTCCTTTGTATAAGATTTTACAAGACCAAAATATCTTAACTTTCGTGTATAACGAGATATTGTTGCTTTACTTTTGTTAAGATAGTTTGAAATCCCAGCTAAACTTAATTCCCTGTAAGTAGACAAAAGCATTATGATCTTTAAATTCAAGTCATTTGTGAATAAATTTAAAACGGATAAGTCAATAAGAGTATCTAATACTCTACTAAGTGCTTCTTTAAACCCATCTATCTTCCTGTTTGTTAATTTTACATATCCGATTGCGCCCTCTTCCTTAGCAAATTGAACATACTTATCTTCTATATTTTCTTGTTGATTTTCAGATTGATTAACCTTGTTACCTATCAGAATAAATGGACAAATATTTCGAACATTTTTTCTAATTTGAATTAATTGTTTTTTACAATAATCGAATGTTTTTAGATCTGTGGGATCAAATATAAGTATGGCGGCTGCTGCTCCTCTAAAATATCTTCTGTAGAGGGTTTCAAATTTTTCTTCTGCTTTTAAGTCCCAAAGATAAAGTGTATAGGTGTTATTATACTTTTGAATTTTATAGTCTTGGAAAAAAGCTCCAACTATGTCTTTTCTGTCTTTTATATGACTCTTTGCAATAGATTTAATTAATGAATCTTTTCCAACATTCTCCTTTCCTATTATAATTATCTTAAATGCTGCATTTTCCATTACTCTTTCCTCTTTTTTTATTTAAAATTGAATGGATTTCACTTCTTAATATGAATCTTTGGTCAGGAGAGAGGAAATTCTTCAACTTTTTCTTTTTAGTAATAAAATTCGAATATGGAATTATTATCTTTTCTAAATCAATAGGTTTATTTACAAATAAATTTTCTTTTTCAAAACTAAATTCCATTAATTTTATTCTATTGAAACTGGCTATATTCATATTTACTCCCCTTTTTTAATTGTAATCGCTCTCTATTTAATTAGGAATTTCTTTTTTTATAATCATAAGAAATAAAGTTACTTTAATATTTAAATCTTTGTAACGTTGCAAAATTCTCTTTTTATGAAACAAAAAATTGATTAGATCTATAAATGCTTTTTAAACATAGAATTTAATAAATCAACATCATTTTATAAATCCATTACTAAACCTTAAAACATAATATTATAATTTGATTATCATGAAAGAAAATGATAATACTACCATCATAAGAACAGCTTGTCCACAGCATTGTGGTATTGATTGTTGCGGAATTTTAGCTCACGTAAAAGATGGTAAAGTTATCAAATTAGAACCTGCAGAGTTTCCAAATCCTAAGGATAAAAGAATTTGTTTGCGAGGATTAGCAAGTTTAGATATCACTTATCATCCTGATCGATTAAAGTATCCCATGAAACGCGTTGGGAAACGTGGAGAAGGGAAATTTAAAAGGATCTCTTGGGATAACGCTTACAAAATAATTGTGGAAAATTTTAAACAAATTTCAGAAAAATTTGGATGGAAATCCATTGGATGGGTTCTTGGGGGGCCAGGAGCAGGAACAACAAAATTTGGGGCATATTTAAGACTCGCAAGTCTAACAAAGTCTACAAGAGTTTCAGCATGGGGATATGGGGATGCTGGATTACCGTGTGGAAGTCGTATTATATTCGGAAGTCACTTTCCTTATATTAACCTTTTTGGCACTTTTTGGCAAAGAAAATGGCCTGAGCTATTAATTGTTTGGGGGACAAATCCAGGAGAATCCGCACCACTTCAATCCATGAGAAAAATTATGGACGCTAAAGAGAGTGGAACTCAAGTTATTGTTATTGATCCAAGATTTACAGTCACAGCTTCAAAAGCTGATGAATATCTCGCAATAAATCCAGGTACCGATTCAGCTTTGGCATTAGGATTACTTCATGTTATATTAAAAGAGGGTTTACATAACATCGATTTTATCCGAGAACATACCAATGGACCTTATTTAGTACGGGAAGATAACGGAAAATTCCTTCGTGGTAAAGATATTGGAGAAAGAAAAGCTAAGGCATACATTATTTGGAATGAAAATAAAGAAGAAGCAGTTAGAGTGAGAAGATCTAATGTTAAAAATGCTTCTCTTGAGGGTTTTTACGAGATAAATGGAATCAAATGTAATCCCGCTTTCCAGTTATTGTCTGATCTTGCTAAGGAATATACTCCTGAGAAAACCGAACTAATTACAGGAATTTCCAAAGATTTAATTAAAAAACTAGCTATAAAAATTGGTTCAACTAAAGATGTTGTTTTTTACACATATATGGGTTTTACTCGTACTTATCATGGAGATATCTCATTGAGGAGCCTTGCAACTGTAGCAAGTATTACTGGACATGTTTCAACCTCGTTCAATTCTGGATATATCCCAGCAGTACTAAATTGGGACCCCTTTTTAAAAGCGAAACCAAATGAGAAAAGTTTTCATAGATTAGGAATTCTTAACCTATATAAAGCTATTATTAATGAAGATCCTTATCCAATCAAAGCGTTATGGTTTGCATTCATTAATTTTTTGAATCAATGTGTTGATTGCAACAAAATAATTAATGAAATATTTCCTAAATTGGATTTTATTGTTCAAACTGAGCTTTTTATGACGCCAACGGCAAAATATGCGGATTTAATTTTACCCGTTTGCAGTTTTCTAGAATTTTCAGATTTTCTACCCCATCCTTACCCTTATGTCCAACTTCAGCAAAAAGTAATAAATCCACTTTATGAATCTAAATCTGACGCCACTATTATCTCTGAGTTGGCAGAAAAATTAGGCTACGGTGAGTATTTTGAGGGAGGTGAGGAAGCATTAATAAAATTAATTATGGATCATCCTTCCTTAAATGAATATTCTATACAAAAATTAAAGAAAGGGGCTATGTATTTACGTGAAATCCCAGAAGGAACAGAATTTCCCTTAACCTTTAGTACACCTACGGGGAAAATAGAAATTTATGCTGAAAATCTTGTTGAGAATGAGGAAGCATTACCAGTTTATTTAGAACCTATCGAATCTCCAGTATCTGAAGATAAAAAATATGAATATCCCTTGTGCTATATACAAGGACATTCGCGATTTCGTACTCATTCTATGTTTGCTAATGTGAATTCATTAAATCAGTTTTATCCAAACCCTTATATAGAGATTAATCCCAATGATGCAGCATTAAGATCAATAAAATCTGAAGATAAAGTTTCAGTAACTAGCAAGAGATATGAAACGATACTAAAGGCAAAAGTAACAAATGCTGTAAGACCAGGGGTGGTAAATATACATGAAGGATGGTGGATTTCTGAATTTGAAAAAGGTAGTGTAAATCATTTGACTCATGATCTCATAAATCCAGTCCAAAATAAAGTATATGAACCAAATATGAATATGAATGATGTGGCGGTTAAAATTGCTAAAGTAAGGAGGGAAGATAATGTCTAAACGATATGGATTTATAATTGATCAAGAACGATGTATCGGTTGTGATGCTTGTACTATAGCATGTAATATTGAAAGAGAAGGATCTCAATGGTTTATTAAGGTAGAGACTCAAAATTCAAACCAAAAAGATACACCTACGGGAAAATTTCCCAAATTAGATATGATATTTCTACCGAAGCTATGTAATCACTGTGAAGATCCCCCTTGTCTTAAATCTTGTCCGGTGGAAGCAATTTCAAAAAGAAATGATGGGATTGTAGTTATTGATGAAGAAAAATGTATTGGATGCAAAGATTGCGTGGAAGCCTGTCCCTATAGGGTAATGTATTTTGATGAAAATCGAAGTTTAGCAGAAAAATGTAACTTATGTGCTCATAGAATTGATATCGGACTGAAACCATTTTGTGCTGTTTGTTGCGAAGGGCAAGCAATATACTTTGGAGATTTTAATAATCCAAAAAGTAAAGTTTCTCGGATACTCTCTGAAAATAAACTATTTAGACTAAAGGTAGAGTTGAGTACCAATCCTATAATTTACTATTCACCTCCAAAACCTAAAAATTACTTATAAGATATAACTTTCTTAACTTATCTCCTTAGATTTCTTTAAAAGATTTAAAATTGAAAGTAAATTAGAAAAAGCGAAATTGAAGATAACAAATATTAAAAAATAGCATAATAATTTTGCTTTAAAATTTAACAGGAGATTCTATCCAAAAGTTGCAGCATTTACATTGGAGAATAGTATGTTTCGTTCCATCATGATCTATTAAGAAACTCTTTTCCATTCGACTTCCGCATTTATCGCAACTCGTAACAATTTTCTTAGCTAAAAGGGTGCTTTTCTCTTCTCTTCTCAACTTTCTTATCTGCTCTCTCCTTTCTTGAGCTTTTTTAAGATCATCATATAATTCCATATATCCAACTTCTAAATTTCCCCGAAATCGTTTAGTATAACGTTCTTTTTGCTTAAAATGAGCTTCAAGATTCTTTATTGGATCTTTCGCCATACCAGTATATAAAAGATAATCATCTGTTTTTTTCTGAAGGGCTTCTTCATTATCATAGCATTTTAACATGTATACACATGACTTAAAATTTTCTTTAAACTTTGAATCAATTGAAATGTTTTTCGATGCCTTCATATTATAATGATATCGTAAAAAATAATCCAAAAATCAGTGTAATACCCGTATAATATATATTCGTCTGATCCTAACATCTAAAGTAACCATAATAAAAATCAAGTAAGTCTAAAAATAATTCAAACTAAATAAAAATGAGAGAGGAAAAGTAATTTCTAAATTAAAAATGTCTATATATTTATGTTAGATAATTCTCTATCTCTTGAATTGCTTTATCTCTTTTTTGAGGGAAAACAGCTATTTTAACCTTAATATATATGCAATCTCCCGCTTCAGTTATTTCTAGTTCTCCTTGATCAACTAATTTTTGTTTATCTAAACGAATATAAAAATTGAACTTATTATCTAATCTCCGATCAATCTCCTTACTCATCGTCTTTTTAGTATGGTCACCAATTCTCTTAATAAAATTCTCTAAAAACTCTTCTATGTGACGTTTTTTGGTTAATGTTACACTTAAAACTATTATTCGTTCTTGATTAAACCCAAACGTAGATTTCCTTTTTAATGCAACCTTCTCTTCTTTTATATCAAAGGGTATTAAGGATAATAATTTCTCTATTATTTTATTTTGATCCTCTTCGGGGTGAACAAAAAGTTCAAGAATTATGGAGTGTGCCAGCAAATGAATTTAATCTCAAATTAAGTTAATTATTACAAATAATATTTTAAAAAACTTAAACTATTTGATTTAATCATTATCATCTTAGAGGAATCTTAAACCAATCTATTAATCACTAAATTTTAAAAAAGATTAATATAAATAAGTAATTTTCAATTAAAATACACTATATTTATCAATAATACAATAAATATAATCATAAAATTGAAAGGAGGAAAATACAAATGAAACTAACACGTTTTAAGCAATCTTGCTTTTTAATCGAAATTGCCGGAAAAAGGATATATATAGATCCCAATGGGATACCAGAAGGTCAAAATCCTGCGGATATTATCTTAATCACTCATTCGCACTCTGATCATTATGAAAAATCTTCAGTAGAGAATATATTTTCTGAAAACACTACATTAATAGCTCCCAAATCATGTTCAGAAATAATTGATACGTGGAATGGAAGACCTATTACTCCTGGAGAAAAGTTTGAAATTGAAGGTTTATCAATTGAAGCGGTACCTGCTTATAATCAAGGATTCATTAGAAGATTTTTACATAATTCCAAGAAACATTTTTGTGGATACATAATTTCTGATGGAAATAGTAGGATTTATCATGCTGGAGACACCGATTTAATTCCAGAATTAAAGGAATTAGAAAACATAGATGTTTTATTTCTACCTGTTGGGGGTTTTTTTACAATGAATAGTGAAGATGCGATTAATTTGATTAAAAACATACAGCCCAAGAAATTTATTCCTATGCATGAATTGCGTACAGATCTAGAAGAATTTAAGCAAAATGCATCTAAAGAGCTCCCAGAAACAGAAATAATAATTCTTAGAGAAAGAGACGAATGTGAGATAAATTAACTAGTTGATATGTTAAAAAATGATCAATTTAACAAATATATCATAATTTACCTATACTTTTTTTAATATATCATCAATATATATTGAGGTACTTTTCCTCATTTTATTAATAAAGTGTCATTAGAGTTACTTCAGTTTTATTAGCTTTTAAGTTAGGTTTTCTTGAGTTTATTATTTATAAAATAAATTGGAATTCTAAATATATGTTGGAAATAGAAAAGACACATATTTATTTAGTATTTAAATAAAATTTGGATTTTGAAATTCCTTTTAAAAGATTACTTAATGATATCAGTGATAAAACAAGTCTCGATGATTTTAATTCCATTAATTTTAGAAATTTTTCCTTCAATTAGAGGGTTAAATCCTTCAATGGAAGGCAGTTCTACAGTGATAAATAGTCCACAATCACCTGATAATCTCCAAATATTGGTAATCTCTTCAATTCTTTTTAGTTCTTGTAAAATTTTTTTAATATTTTTATAATCTGGTTCGATTTTAACAGTAGCCTTTACCAGCGGTTTAGAATTAAGCTCATATTCTATTGTAAATTTTTTGAGTACATTATCTTTTACAAGCTCTTTAACCCTTCTTCTAATAGTAGCCTCTGTTCTTCCAACAATTTCTCCAATATCACTATAGGACATTCTCCCATCTTTTTTTAATTCCTCTAAAATCTGTTGGTCAATTACATCAGTTTCCAGTTTTCATAACCTCCAATTATAATCAAAATGGTAATCTTCATA
Organism: Promethearchaeota archaeon; assembly: GCA_037386725.1. Classification (GTDB taxonomy): domain Archaea; phylum Asgardarchaeota; class Lokiarchaeia; order Sigyniarchaeales; family SOKP01; genus JARRLT01. Next base: position 4,129 of record JARRLT010000042.1, on the reverse strand, counting down.
AAAAATGATCTCTTTAAAAACCATTTTTATGCTCTTGATTAGTAAATTATTAAAAATAAATATTAAAATTTCCGATTTTGATAATTAAATTATTTGATTCCGATAGTTTTGACTTTTCTTCTAAATTAAGGTTTTTGAATTTAGGTTAAAAAAAGATGATTTTGCGTTAATCAAAAAATGAAGTGAAGAATTTAAGTATAAAAGAAGAAGAAATTTATTTAAATTCAAAACAAAATTTGAATGATGAAAATGGTACATGAAGAACCTACAAAAGTAAGTATCGAATTGGAAAAAAATATGATCTTTCATAGTTTAAATGAATATCTAAAAATTCAAAAGTTAATTATTGATGAAACTCTTGATAAAAAAGGAAAATTAGATGGTCCAGATGCAGCATCGCTTCTAGGCTTAGCAATAATTTCTTGTTTAAGTGCAAGTTTTATCTTTTGTCTGAATAAGAGGAATTTAAGTATTGATGATTTGACTACTTCTGCAGAAATCACATTTAAAAAGTTAGACAAAGGATATACAAGAGTGGATAAAATTTCCGTTAATTTTTTTTGTTTACATTTGGAAATAGTTGAAAATAATGACTTTGAATGAAAAAAAGGCCCAGGGTCGAAAGGATGAAACTGTTATTGATAGACTTTCTGAAGTATGGCCAGAACCACGTGAACAGCTCCATTTTGGGGGTTGGAAAGCAACATATGAATTAGTTGAAAAATTAGAATTAGATCATGCAGAAAAAATTCTCGATATTTGTTGTGGTGAGGGATATACTGCGAATTGGTTGGCAAAAAAATACGAAAGATCTGTTGTCGGGATTGATATTTTGGATAAAGCAATTGCGGTGGCTCAAGAAACAGCAAAAAAGATGGAAGTTTCTAATCTTGTGGAATTTAAAACTGCTGATGTATTTAAAATTCCTTATCCCGATTCTACATTTAATGTAATTTTTGGCCAAGATCCTGATGGTTTGGCTCATAAAGATAGGGTTGAGATTTTTAAAGAATTAAGAAGGTTATTGAAACCACAAGGTAGATTAGGATTTCAGTTATGGTTACCAGGTCTCACAGTTCCCGAAGAAAAGATTAAATTTTTTGAAAGAGCTACGGTGGAATCGGGATGGCCAGAGATGATTCGACTATCTGTAAAAGAATTTGTTCAAGATTTAAGTAAAGCAGGTTTCACAAATATTACAATTGAAGATGTTAGTGAAATATATTATAAACACATGAGTCGAATGAAAAAGATTTTTCATAAAAAAGGTAAACCCATTGATAATTGGCACAAAATGCTTTTAAAATTATGTTGGAATAATGAATATTATGCTGGTATCTGTTACTGAAAGGACAAGAGAAATAGGTGTCAGGAAGGCAGTTGGTGCCAGGAAAAGCACAATCCTGATGCAATTCCTTATTGAAGCTATTATTCTATGTTCGATTGGCATATGGAAGGAGAGGGTGTATTAGCTTCTGGTGCTGTAGATAATTATTCGCCACCAAAAGTGGGGTCTTTTTTGAGCGTGAATCTCAATGATATTATGCCAACAAGGAAATATAATTTAAGGATAAGAGATGGAGTTTTTATCGACTGTGAGATTGAAAATATTTACATCGATTTTTATCATTTCAATTGTGCTATCCTTCACTTTATCGTAAATATTCCTGAAAATTCTTGGCAAGATAAGGAAGTTCTAAAAAGAATAAGATTCTTCGTTCAAAAACATGCACACCCCTATGAAGAATTCGGAATTGATTTAGAATCAATTTTTTCACCTTTAATTTCAGAACTTAATCAAATCTTTAAAAATATGATTGCAGAGATAAAACCTCCGATTCTTAAGACTCCCTTTTTAGATTTTACCCAGTTGAGTGAAGAAATAACTACACAATTGTTTTGGACCCATAGTACTCTTGTAACAATAATGCCAAATGTGGAAGATTTGGAATCCAATCCTTTTATCTGCACCTTATTAAATCTTAACCCTCATGGTGTCTACAATTATTCGGTAAAACCAGAAGTTTTTACATTTGTTGAATCGGGGGATTCTCTTATTTATTTATCAAATAAACCAGATATACGTAATAGACCTCCAGAAACTATTGCAAATGAAGATTGGATTCAGTGGATTGCTATCCATCACTATACTTGGAAAACTGCATGGGAACTTGATAGAGGATTTTATATACTTTTAAATTTAGTTACTTCACATTTAAAACACAAAAGAACTGAAAAATATCGGGATGTTTATGCTGTTAATGCACTTATCAATCATATAATGTTAGTTTTAGATACACATAAATCAAGAAATGTGACCTCTACCTATTATAGTATTTACTTTTTAGAACAAATTAGTAAAGCATGGAGAACGAGCGAAATATTAGACGCAGCAGAAGTAAAAATGTCAATGTTGAGAGATCTAATTTCACAATTAGATGAAATTGAAGAAGCTAGGCGAAGTAAAAGAGTTGAACTTTTCCTAAGTTTACTTGGAGTTTTCACTTTAGGAAGCTTGGTTCTTGATTTTATTGGAGCGCTTTCATTTGGAGGATTAGTCCCAGATATTTTTAAACTTCTACTGGCGATGGGGATTCCAATCATCTTTTCTATAGTTGCTTATCGATTGCTTAAAGATTGAGAGGTAAACCTTTAGAATTTATTCTATCTGTATAAGAAATAAAATTCTAAAAAGATTAATTTCTAATTTAACTTCATAAAATTTGGACTCCATATTATTTAAACTATTAGTAAATTTTATTTGATTAAATTTAACTAAATAATTAGGATATTGACATAAAATGAAAGTCTTAATTTTAAATGGAATGAGGAATCAAACACCTACTATGGATTCATTACTTAATGAAATCGTAGAAAGTATGAATAATAAAGGGTGGGATGTAGAATCAGTTGTTCTAAGAGACAAAAAGATTACTCCTTGCCAAGGATGTTTCGATTGTTGGGTTAAAACCCCTGGAGTATGTAAGACTGAGGATTATGGAAGAGAGATCCTTAAAAAGATTATAGAAAGTAATTTAATAATTCAAGTTACACCTATCACCTTCGGGGGATATTCTTCTGAGCTAAAAAAGGTATTAGATCGTTCAATTCCTGAATTATTCCCTTTTTTCAAATATTTTGATGGAGAAATTCATCATGAACATCGCTATAAAAATAGAGCTTCAATAATTGTCTTGGGTTTTTTAAAAGATGATGATATAAAAAAAGAAGATGTCTTTAAAGAATTAGTGTATAGAAATTCGTTAAATTTTGGAGCACCTTTGCATAAATCTATAATCTATAAAGAATCTGATCACTCCTCAAGATTCTTAAAGGATTTTAATTCACTATTAAGCGAGGTAGAAAATTTGTCATGAGTAGTTATAAAAATGTATTGCTATTAATCGGAAGCCCCAAAGGTCCATCCAGTTCATCAGAATCTTTAGGAACATATTTAACAGAAAGATTAGAAGAAAATGGGTTAATAGTGGAAAAAGCTTATACTCATCGTCTAATGAATAAGGAAGAGATGCAAATTAAACTTATAAGTCTAATTGATAAGGCAGATCTTATAGTTTTATCATTTCCTTTATATGTTGATAGTCTTCCCTCTCCTGTTATCAGATCAATGGAATATATTTCAAAGAATTGGGTAAATGAAGGAAAGGATTCTTCAATTAAAAAAGGATTTATAGCAATTTGTAATTGTGGTTTTCCTGAATCAGATCAAATTAATACGGCAATAAAAATTTGTGAGATTTTTACGCAGGATACTGGTTTTCAATGGTTAGGAGGATTACGAATTGGAGCAGGAGGGGCAATTTCTGGAAAAAAATTAGAAGATCGGGGAACTTTAGTCAAAACAATTATAGATGGCTTTAATCTCGCTGCAAAAGATATTATAAGTAGAAATAAAATCTCTCAAGAAGCATTAGATCTTACTTCTAAATCTTTTATGCCTAAAAAAATATATAAATTTGTCGGAAATTTGGGTTGGCGTCTTCAAGCATTAAAATACAGAAATTTCCGGTTGAAGAAAAGACCTTATGCAAAGAAATAGTCATATCCAAAAATAGCAAATTATGAGCGGGGAAACATACTCTAAGATTCCTATGGATTATGAATCCTA
>JARRLT010000041.1:0-8386 GCA_037386725.1 Promethearchaeota archaeon | reverse complement strand
TGCTAGAGGGCGTTACTTCTCATCCAGAATTTGTCGACAGAACAAAAGAAGAAAATTTTGAGGAAGAAATAGTAGCTGGGTTTGATGAGGATGAGTCAATTGAATTTAAGAGAGATCCTACGGAATTGAAGTTTTGGCAAAAACCACCTTATTCTACATTATTAAATATTGAACTTGCAAAAGATTCAGATGTCGCTTTTTATGATTTATCTTCATTAGTCGAGAAATTTTTTGATAAAATGCTTGCTGAGAATTTAATCAATTATAAAGTTTCTGGAACATTCAAATCAAAAAACTCAATAAGAAGTATGACGATCTGGCTATGGCCATGCATAGCAACTTGTTGCATAAAGACAGACTTAAACAATACGTTAAAGAGGAAAAAGAGAAGTTAAAAAGACAAAGATTAAAACGAGAAGAGAAAAAAAGACAGAAAAAACAACTGGAATCAAAAGCCAAATTACCTAAGGAGATATTAAAACATATTACGGGAAGTGATCAAACTGTTGAGGAATTACATGAGAGTTGGTTCAATCGAATCAGAGCAACTATACAGTTTGAGGATAAAAAATCAACTAACTTTAATAGGATGTTAAAAATAGTGAAACAAGATGAGGAAGGATTGATTGGAAGAAAATTTGAATTAGTTAAAATGTTTTTAGCTTTGATGTTTTTAAGTAATAACAATAGAATAAATCTTGAACAACCACAAGAATTTGGAGATATTGAAATCTCTGTTGGAAAATAAATAGGGGATAAAAATGAATCAAGAAGAAAATGTAAACGAAATTCAAAATGATGAAGAAGAATCTATTGAAGAAGAGATGAATGAGTTAGATACTGAATCAAATCAAATCATTGAGAATAAAGACGAAGAATCTAGGATTAATAAGGATCAAGAAGAAGAAAATGTTAAATATATGCAAAATGATGAAGAAGAATCTATTGAAGAAGAGATTAATGAGTTAGATGTTGATTCAAATCAAATTATTGAAAACAAAACTGAAGGAGACCAAATTATTCCTTATCAAGAAGAAAATACGTCAATGAATTTAGAGGAAACTCTAGAAGCACAAGGACTTTTTGATGACGATGTCCCTTTAGAGGATCGAGATTTATCAGAAGAAGAATTAAAAGAATTCAGAAGAAACCTTATTGAAGGGGCTCTATACGCTGCAGGATCTGCCTTAACAATAGAAGAATTATCAACTAAATTAGATATTTCGAAGGTAGAAACAGAGGAATTATTGAAAAAATTAATTTCAGTATATGATAATCGTTCGACCGCTCTTACTATCGCAAAAACAGGGGAAAAGTTTCAAATGCAAATAAAATCAATATATTCGGATCAAATTTCTAAATTCGCCCAAGGGGGAGCAATCGCAGAAAAGTATCTCAGAACTCTTACTATAATCGCATTGAAACAACCAATTCTTAAATCAACAGTAGTAAAAATACGAGGTTCGGGTGCTTACGAACATGTGAAATATCTTGAAGAAAATCAATTTATAACCTCGATTAAAAAAGGAAGAACTTCTGAATTAACTACTACAGATTTATATTCTGAAATGTTCGGACTTCCAAAAGATATACAAGAAATGAAGAAGGTTATGATTGAACAACTTGGCATAAATGAAGAATAAATATATCTATTCCTCCTTTTACGTTTCAAAAACGTAATAAAGAACATCTTTAGATTTAACTTTAAATTTTTAAGTTATACATTTAATAAGAAAAAGGATTTAAAATTTGGATATGTAATGATTTGTGAAGCTAAAAATGAAGTTTAAATAAAGAAATATGTTTCTATACCCATTTCCTCTATATTTTCCTTAAATATATTATCATTAGTTTCAATTTCTCTTTCCAATTTATCGCTTACTATCAATTCTTTGATCCTTAGTGTTTGTTTGATATTTTCAAGGGCCTTTTTAGAGATTTTGTTACTTCCCTCTGGTTTAATAAGGATTATCTTATCTATTTCTTGATTTAAAGGAATTTTATTTTTTGATTTTATTTGTCTCAGATTTTTTGTAATTTTAATGCAAACTTCTCCTTCTTTTGCTTTCTCATGTTTCAACTTCTCATATTCCTTCGGAAATTGTTCTAGATGAATTGATTTCGAATTTATGAAGTCCTTATAGATAATATCATAAATTTCTTCCGAGATAAAAGGCATTATAATGGCAAAAAGTTTTAAGATTTTATAGAATATATTTAATGCATTCTTTAAAGCAAGGGTAGATTCCTTTATATCATCAGAATAAAATTTGTATTTTATTGCTTCAATGTAATTATCACACATTTCATTCCAAAAGAATGGTCTTAAGATGGTAAATGCATCATGCCAGTTGTAACCATCAAAAGAAGTTTTGATTTCTTTTAATATCTTATTAAACTCTGAGTAAAAGTATGTATCTATAGAAGATAATTCATCAGGATTTATATCTATGTCAGATATATCAATTTTATCCAAATTAAAGTATAAAAATCTGTAAGCATTCCACATTTTTGTGAGAAGTCTTGAAGCTCCAACTAATTGATCATATCTCCTCCTATATTTCTTGTCAAATTTATCTTTTGGGAGGGTTTTCCTTTCTTTTTTAATTTTTTCATCAGAAACAGGTTGTTTATTGTGAATATTAATCCATGTGTATTCAAAAGGGTAATCATCTCCTAAGGATCCTAACGCAGCCCATTGACGAATTGCATCAGCACCGAATTTAGGCATAATTTCGTCCGGTGATACAATATTTCCGAAACTTTTACTCATTTTTCTCTTGTCAGGCCCCGCAACCATACCATTTATCATCACTTCATCAAAAGGTTCTTTCCCAGTTAATTTAAAACACCGAAATATAGTATAAAATAACCATGTTCTAATAATTTCATATCCTTGAGGACGATGGACATTAGCATTCAAATATGTTCTTTTAAAAAATTTGTCATTATCTAACCATTTTGCAATTACTAAGGGTGTAATACTTGAATCTATCCAGCAATCACACACATCTTTTTCACCAATAATTTCAGAACTTTCACATTTTGGACATTTTTTATATGGTGATGGAGATAATGCGGGATCCATAGGTAAATCATCTTCTTGGGCAGGTAAGATTTCACCACAATCCTCACAATACCAAAACGGAATAGGAGTACCAAAAACTCTCTGTCGAGAAATTACCCAGTTCCAATCTAAACCTTCAGCCCAATCAATCAAACGTTGTTTATGTTTTTCTGGATACCAGTCCATATCATTAGCAGCAGAAATTATTTCTTTTGTAAATTTTTGTACTTCAACAAACCATTGATAAACTGGAAGATATTCAATTGGTTTTCTACAGGATGATCTTTCAGAATGGATTATAACACTATGTAAATAGGGTTCAATTTTTTCAAGTAAACCCATTTCATCTAAATTTTTAACTATTTGTTCTCTCGCTTCATCTATCGTTAATCCTTGATACTTAGAATTCTCATTCATTCTTCCATTTTTTGTAAAAATTTGAATTTCATCCAAATCATAATCTAACTTCCATTTGATATCTGTTTCATCACCATAAGTACAACAATATACCACTCCGGTTCCAAAATTCATATCTACATTCCGATCCATCCTAATTCGTACAACTCGATTGGCAATTGGTAATTTTACTTCTGCAGCGGATAAATGATAATATCTGTCATCATTTGGATGAATAAAAACACCAACACAACTTTCCATCATTTCTGGACGAGTTGTCGCGATGGTAACAAATTCATCTTCTCTTCCAACTATTGGTAATTTAATATAATATAATTTCCCCTCTTCTTCTTGATAACCAACTTCAGCTTTAGCTACTGATGTTTCACAATTTACACAGAAATGAGTTGGGAATTTTTCTCGATATAACCAACCTTTCTTAAAAAAATATAATAAAGAATACTGAACCAAACGTTGGTAGTTATCATCCATCGTTCGATATATGTAGTTCCAATCAGAGGAATATCCAAGATCATCAAATTGCCTTCTCATCTGTTTTATATTATCTTCGACCCATTCAACACACTTTTCCAGAAACTCTTCTCTGTTGTCTTTTGAAATTCCATAATTCTTTTGGACCGCCAACTCTACGGGAAGTCCATGACAATCAAAACCTTGGGGGAAATATACGTTATCTCCAATCATCTTATGATATCGTGCTACAAAATCTATCCAGGAGTGATTTAAAACATGACCCATATGTAAATCTCCCGAAACGAAAGGAGGGGGGGTATCTATTGTAAAAATTTCGCCCTCTTGATTGATATCAAATTTATATATCTCTTCTTCTTTCCAGTATTTCATCCACTTTTTCTGAACATCTTGAAATTTAAATCTTTTTGGATATTTTTGGCCGTCTGTCATTTTACTTTCTCATTACCGCTATAATATAGAGATTAATTAATTTAAATCTATTAATGGACCTGACGGGAATTGAACCCGTGGCCTCTTGAATGCGAATCAAGCGATCTTCCACTAATCTACAGGCCCATCATTTATAAAAGATTGTATTATAAAATTATCTAAACTAAAAATAATTTATTGTTTTGGAATCTTGTGTAACCTATTAGATGACAATGGAGTTTTGCTATATAAATTTAGTGATGTCTGCTTTATCACTATTAGGAAGATAAAATAAATCCTCTTTTGTTTTATCTTTAAAACGCTCAATTGTTAAATCTAAATATTCTTTTTTTATATCAATTCCTATGAACTTTCGATTAAAATAATTACTCACTATTCCAGTTGTACCAGATCCAACAAAAGGGTCTAATACTGTATCACCTTCATTACTCGATGATAAAATAATTCTTGTTAGAAGTTCAATAGGTTTTTGAGTAGGATGCTTTCCAAACTCTTTTTCAGATTTTGCTAATAGTGGTATAGACCAAACACTTCTCATTTGTTTATCTTTATTTTTTAATTTATCCTTTGGATTATTCCAATACTTCATCCTTTCGTAATTAAAAATATGATTAGATTCTTCAGATCTTCTTGCCCATAATACAATTTCATGACTATGTGTAAAATATTTGCAAGAAAGATTCGGAGGAGCATTTGGTTTGAACCAGACAATATCATTAATTATGTCAAATCCATTCTTTTCAAGTAAGTACCCTATTTTATATATAACATGCATAGTCCCTGAAATCCAGATACTACCATCTTTTTTTAACACTCTTCGTGTTTCTTTTAACCATGTATCTATAAATTTCGTATCCTCAGAGAATCCTTTTGATTTATCCCATTCTCCTTTATTTACCGAAGCCATACGACCTGAGCGACATGTAATACCCCCATTAGACAAAAAATAAGGGGGATCCGCAAAAATTAAATCAAATTTATCTTTTTCAAATTGCTTTAATAATTCTAGTGAATCTCCTTGATAAAGAACGAAATTATCAGCTTTATAGTAAGGGGCATTCATTTTCTATTATTAATGTTATTTAAGATTATTATATTATTCTGACTCAATTAAATTAAATTTTTTAGAGTTAATATTTCAATTCCCTATCTCTTATTTTCCCATGAATAAAATTCTAATTAAAGATAAAAATAAGTAGATTTTTAGTTATATTGAGAACTGAAGGTTATGGTTTAATTCTAAAACCTATAATATTAAAAATATAATCGAATAAATTCCTATTATAGTAGTATTATATAATATAAGAAAATAGATTAAGAGTTACAGAAAATTATTTTTTTATTGATAAACGTAGAATAACTAAACATAAAAGGGCTATAAAATGTACAAGAAAGAAAGATTCCAAAAATTATTTAATCAACATCTAATAAAAGACATTTCCCAAGAAGAAATAGATATCGTCTTAACAGGGCAATATGGGAGAGCTTTGGACCTTCTTAGAGATGCTGAGGCAACTGGGTTGTTTCCCGCATTAGTTGGACCACCAGGAGTGGGAAAAACAATCTTATGTCGTTATTTTGCCAGCCTAAGAGCGAAAGAAAATCAATATAAGAGTTTTTACTGGCTTACGATGGATGAATCAATAAAACCTTCGCACTTCTTAGGTTCATTCGACCCGGCAGTTACTCTTAAACAAGGATTTACTTTAGAAGCATTCAATCCGGGTCCATTATTGAATGCTATGTTAGAAGGAGGTACATTTTTGGCAAATGAAATTAATCGGGCAACCGAATTTTCCCAAAATACACTATTAGAACCTTTAGAAGAAGCATCGGTAAGTGTTCCCCATTTAGGGAGAGTAAAAGCAGATGAAAATTTTTTCTTTATATGCGCAATGAACCCAGAAGAGTTATCTGGTACGCACCGATTAAGCGAAGCATTAAAAGATAGAATCAAGATCTGGATTAAGTTAACCTATCCAGAAAAATCCACTGAACTTGAAATTATTAGAATTAATTTACCCGAACATTATTCAGTTGAAGAATCTGAATTAGAGTTAATTTATTCTATTATAAATGAGACAAGAAAAAATAAGATCGATATAGAGGTCCCGGCATCGATAAGGGCAGGAATTGCTATAGCTAAGCTTTTAGGGAGAAAACGATATCTTGAAAGAAAAAAAGAAATAAAAGAAGAAAAATCAGTATATACTCATTTATCTGATATCACAAAAAATGTTCTACTAGGAAGTATCAAACCTAAACCAGGAGTAAAAGTAGAACCTATAATAGATAATATAGTTAATAAAGTTTTAGGTGTATAAAAAAGGTTAAGGAAATATGGCAATTTTTCCTGAAGATCCAATAGAATATGCGGTAGAATTTGTAAGACGATTGAGAAATCATCCAGACGTAGTACAGATTCCATCATCTAGACAAGTTCTCTCCATTCCAAAGTTAATTCTCTCGAGATATTATCGTAAAGGTATTATTAATGCTAATGATTTTATTGAAATAAGTAGAGTTACCTCGTTTCCTGATAATCAAGATCTTGCAAAAGATATAGCTTTTGAAATTTTATTTCCAACATATCAAAAGAATAAGTTGTCTCAGTATTTTCCTGATGATCATTATATTAATAAGAAGGATAATGATGATATATTATCACCTCAAGAAAAATCTCAATTGGAACAGCTTCAAGAGTTAATTGATGAGATACAATTGAATGCAGAAAATCAAGATATTCAAGAGATAGAAAAGTTTATGGAGAAGCTAAATAAAAATCGAAATAAAGAACCCTACAATTCTGCATTAAAATTTTTTAAAGATGATACAGAAATATATCAAGAAGAAATAAAATCATTAGAAGAACTATTAGAAGCAGCAAAAGAAAGATTTTCGGAAAAAATAAATTCTCTTAGTCCGGATGAATTAAAGGCAGGGGCTGAATTAGGGCTAAATAAATTAATTGAAGAAAAATCAATACGAGATTGGGAAAAAATTGCAGGTAAAGCTCTAAATAATCAAAATATAGGAGACGAGTTAAAAAAATTAATGAATTCAGCGAATTTTGATAATCTTATTCAATCTCTAAAATTTTTAAAAGAAGCAAAAGCTATCAATAAAGAACAATTCAATCAATTAAAAACTCAATTAAGTGAAAAGATTAATGATCTGGACGATTTATTCAATACAGCTAAAAATTTAGGTGAATTTCCCGATTTAAATAAACAAGATCTTATTAAGAATTCCTTGAAAAATTCAAATTTTAATCATAATTTAAATCTAGCAAATTCAATGGATCAATTTTTTGGTACAGATTTAAGAGAATCTTTATTGAAGCAATATAATGAGAATTTTTCCGAAAAAGATATGAATATTTCTCTTGAATCGCTTGCAAATAATGCATTTGCTAGTAAAGATTGGAATGAACTTTTCAATAAAAGCTTAAAAAAAGCAATTAATGAAGCAAGTAAAAATAAACATCAATCCGAGACATTAAAATCATTAGCTCATCAACTTCAGCAATTAGTAAATTCTTGTCATAACCTCCATTGCGGACAAAAAATATCCCAAAAAATACCAAATATCATACAAAAGACATTGGAGGCATCCGAAACACCCTCTGAACTTCGTAATTCTGTGGATTTTTTAAGAAAGATTGGCTTGAATCCAAGACCTGAAGATATTGAAAAGGTCGGAAAAAAACTTGGTATGGCTGAAGAAGATATTTATGAATTGATTGAACCAAATTATAATCTATTAAAAAAACTGATTGAGAAGAAGAAGGCAGATTATCAACATCTAAAGAATTTAATGAATCTTTTGAAAGATGTTCTTAACAAAGAAAGAATAAAAGAACTTGTGGAAAAAGCACTAAGGTCAAATAATAGAGATGCTTTGGGTGCTTTAGGAAATTTTAATTTGAGTGATGCCGTTAATAGTGCCCAAAAGGTAGGTGGTGAGGAAGGTATGAAGGAACTTATTTCTTGTCTCTCT
>JARRLT010000040.1:0-14013 GCA_037386725.1 Promethearchaeota archaeon | reverse complement strand
GGGGGAAAATATTCTTATTAAGAATCGGGTGGAACCAGCGCAACGAATTCTATTCAAAACCTAATTCTAGATCACACATCAATACAAGAATAAATGCAAGTCAGCATGAATGCAACTATCAATTATAAAAGCCTAAATTGATTTAATTAATGTTCTCAAGACCATTTTTCCTTGGAAAAATAAGAAAGTACGAGTTATAATGGATGATGATATATATGAAGGATTTTCAAATTGTGTTGCTGTAGGAAATGGTCCGAGTTATGGGGGATGGATGTATATATGTCAAACAGCAAACCTTCATGATGGTAAATTTCATGTAAGTATAGTGGATATTGGAAAATTCAAAATGCTCTATGACTTCAGAAAGTTGTATGATGCATCATTGATGCCTTATCCTTATGTTCATGAATATACCAGCAAGAAGGTTAGATTCGAGATGGTAGATCCTGAAGATGATGATCCTTATATTTGTCAAGTTGATGGAGAAATTTTAGGTCTTGTATTTCAAATAAATTATCGATTTTACTAGCTTCCTTCGCCTTTTTATTAATCTCGTTGATCCCACCATATTTTTCTACAATTTCAAGTAGATTATTAATCAATGGGTTAGTTTCATCAAGTAAAAAGTCATTTATAGATTTTAAAGCATCCTTAGGAATTTCCAATTTTTTTCTTAAATCTTTAGCAATTTCAAAAGCTTTCTTACTGAGAACTTTAGTTTCCTCAAACGTAAAGGTCGCTGAACCGCTTTTTTGTATACTAGTTACTTCATCTTCTGTTACAGAAATGGTCACGCGACCATCGCAAACTAGTTCCTCCGGAAGAGAAGGATCTAAAAATGTCATATCATCAATTTTTCCAAATGTGATAGCTAATGGTAATTCCTTCACAATTTCGTCTCCACTAAAATATTCTCCAGTCCATTTCGGTTCTCCATCAACCCATTCTCCTTTGGGAACATGTGATGAGATTAATGAAGTTAAAGCTCCAACTCCTCCACAATCGATCATATTACCGGAGTGATTAATAACATACATATCCACAAATAATATGTAAACCGCTTTTCCTTCCTCTATACATAATCTCTTAGTTTGAACACAATCAGCATGACGAATTCCTCTGTCAACAACTCTCGCTAATTCAATAGATTCCTCATCGGGAGGACCTCTTTCGAATAATGGAGACGCTAAAGGAAGTAGTTCAGCCATTACAGTACATACACCTTCATCTGGAAGATCGGGAAATGGTTCACCAATATCATATTTTAATCCTGTGAAAATACGAGTTTCTCCTAATGAAACATCTGATGATCCTTCAGCAGCGGAGATTGTATCAGTTTTAATATCAAAGTCTCTGTATTCCCATAATCCTCTGCCATCAATTCGCTTTTCTTTTTGTAAATTATCTCGAATATATTTCTTTTCTACTGTTGAGATTACTCTTTTAATATCCATCATTTGTTTTTTTCACCTTTTTTAGCCTGTTTCTTCTTGTATTTTGATATATTTTCTTTTTAAAGCATCTAACTGTAATTGATAAATCTTCTCCAAAGCATCTTTTGCCATATCTAAGGATTTATCTAATTCTGATTGGGTCACTTTCCCATCAAATTGCAATAATGATAATTCATCATTAAACCATGTCATTGCAGTAGGTAAATCAGCTTCACCTGCTTTATCTTCAATTCCCGATAAATCAGTAACTAATTGTCCATCTATTTTTCCTACAGCGCACGAAGTAACTAGGCTTCTCATAGGAACCCCAGCATCAGCGAGTGCTAAAGCAGCCACAGTTGTGCTTGCACATCTTGTACCACCATCAGCATCAACAACTTCTATAAATATTTCAAAACTAGTACCTGGGTATAATTCTAAAAATAAGATTGGTTCTAAACAATCAGAAATTATCATAGAAATTTCTTTTTCTCTTCTACCGGGAGCTGGTCTTTTTCGATCAAAAACCGAAAAAGTTGCCATTCGATAAAATACTCGTAATATCCCTTTATCTGGTTTCGCTAAATGATGTGGGTGAACTTCTCTAGGCCCATAAACAGAGGCAAATATTTTATTATTACCCCATTCAATATAAGCGCTTCCGTCAGCGTTTTTAATGACATCAACCTCCATTTTGATTGGACGTAAGTCATAATTACCACGACCATCTAATCTTTTACCATCTTCTTTAAAAAGTTTCTCAGGATATTCATCTTTAATTAACAACATATTTATTTCAATCCTCTTTTTTCTTTTTCATTTTTAATAAATTCTTCCATTCGGTCGGTGAGCCCACGAGTATGGGCTTCTCTTTCTATTTTATAAATTGCTTCAATTAATAATCGTTCATGTTCAAGACTTTCTCCTTTTATCCAGATTCTACCATTTTGAGTTACAAAGATATTACATTTTGTTAAATGTTTTAACATTTTAATCATTGATCCACTTCTTCCAATAATTCGAGGAACTTTAGGAGGATCAATGGAAATTATAATTCCGTCCCTCTTTTTACCTAAATATTTTCCTACTGTAGTTAATTCTGGACTATTTAGTCTATCAGCTGAAATTATTTTAGTAACTAACACATCACCGATTTCATATTTTTCTGTAGAATTATTGTTCCGTGAATGCCCCCTGAATTTAGATTTTCCTCGTTTAATTGTATTTCTTGGTTTTAGGATTGCGTCATCTTTAGCATTTATGTCACATCGGTATTTAACGGGATTTTTATCAACTACAATCGCGATTGTTTTATCTCCTGGCTTCGGTGTGTAAAATCCATTAAGAGGTATTACATTTATATAATTTTTCTTAATTTGTTTTAAACCTAAAATCACGGAGATAATTTTATCTCTTTTCTTATTTAATATAGTCCCTCTACCGGGAATAAAGTTTTCCACATCTTCAGAGAGTATTTCTCCAGGAGCAACTATTTCTCTGGAAGTTTCCTCATCTTCAAATTCATCATCTTCAGCTTCTTCATCTTCGTCGTCATCATCAAATTCGACATCTTCGTCATTTTCTAATTCTTCTTCAAGTTCTTCATCATCATCCATAAAAATCACCTTGTTCGATTTTATTCAGTTTGTAAACTAAATAATTTTCTTTTGCTTAGGATTTAAGTAATTTAGTTTGCACTCTGCCATGAGTGAGTTTATTTAATTTATCAAGTAATTCCATTTGTAATCCTGCTGGTAATGTAACAACAGATACCCAAGAACCATCTTTTTGCCACTCTTCATTTTTGATATGTGTTAATTGAGCAACAACATTATACCCTTTAGCAGTATAAGTTGCTGGAATTTTTATTGCCATTTCAATTTGCTCCATTTTTATAGGAATAATTGGTCTAATTTTATTTACAACATCATCTACTTGTTCTTCTGCACTTTTCATTAGGTCAATTTTAACGTTTGCTTCATCAATAGCCTTTTCTATTCTCTCATAAGGATGAGGTTTGTTATTTTGGGGATTTATAGCATTTTTTGAGATAATGGAAATTATCTGTTTAAGCTTTTTTTCTCGTTCTTCATCTCTTTGTGCTCTCGTCCAATGGATTTCTCCTTCTAATAAAATTCTCGCACCAATTTCTTTTCCATCAATAGTATCAAAAACAGCTTCCATATCTCCATCAGTAGCTTTTTTCCCTCTGCGCAAATCTTCAAAAACAATAAAACTCTCAAATATAAGTTCTAAAGAAATTCGAGGATCTTCTAAAATATCAATAGGAGATAATCTTGATTTTTCTTTCCCCTCTTTTAGCCTCTTGTTAATTTCTTCACGAATTACTTTTTTAGCTTCCCATGCTTTTTCAGGGTCTAATAGCATCTCAAAAGTTCTCCCCGATTTTTCTATTCTTCCTATAATATGGGAACCTAAATTCATTCTTGCTCTGTCAATCATATGTGATCACAAATATTCTTAAGTTTTTGGTTTTTATCTTCTCAGAAAATGTCCATAATATAAAAACCAGATTATCTTAGATTATATTATTATAATAATGTATAAATTATAATTAATAAAAAATTATATTTTACTTAATAATTCCTTCTTTTCCTCAATACTCAATAGTCTAAATTTCTTGTCTTCACCTAAAATGAATGCGATGTCGCAAGAATCTTCATTAAGATCTTCTCCCATTAATTCTTTTAATGTTTTTAAAGGTAGAAGTTTTAATTCTTCATCAGAGATATTTTCATCATAATTTTCTTCAAGATAGGTTCTAGCATCGCTTGCTCCACTGCCAATTGCAAATGCTTTGTACGACCATAAAGCTCCACTAGGATCAGTCAGAAATAATGCAGGTTTTCCATTCGGATCGATTCCTGCAATAAGAAGAGAAACACCAAAAGGTCTTACACCAGCATTTTGTGTAAATGCTTGTAGATATTCACATATATTTTGAGTACTTTCTTTAACAGTGATTTTTTCATCATAACTTAAAATATGAACTTGTGCTTGTACTCTCGCTTTATCGATTAACACACGTGCGTCTGCAGTTAATCCAGCAATCGCTACGCCAATATGATCATCAATTTTGAAGATTTTATCTGATTGTGAATCTTCTACAGCTTGTAATTCTGATTTTTTCTTTTCAACTGCAAATACAACACTATTTTTATTTCTTGCGCATATTGCAGTGGTACCCCGTCTAACTGCCTCTATGGCGTATTCAACTTGAAACAGTCTACCTTCGGGGGAGAACTGAGTGATTGCCATGTCATAGCCTCTTCCTGCTTGTTGAAACACTTTTAATCATCCTCTTTTATATATTAGACAAATTTGTTAACCTAATTAAAATCCTAAATCAATTCAAAAGATATATAATTTTAGTTTACAATTTTTAAATTAATTTAGTGGAAATAATTATCTATTCAATAAATATTTTGTTTAAATATTTTAAAAAAAGTCTCAAATACTTCAGAATTTAGAATTTATTCAATAGAAAATTTTTCAAATAAATAAAATCACTTTTTTTAAATAATAAAAAGGTTTTTTGCAACTCCTCTTTTTCTTTCTTTAGGGTTTCAATTTTCTTTTCTTTTAAATTTAATCTCATCTTTTGGTATGTTATTCCTTGAAGATTAAGAATTTTCTTAATAAAGAGCATAGAAGCTATTAAAATACCGATAAGATAAGAAATGTTGACTGTCCAATAATATCCTCTTAAACTAGAATAGACAGATCCTAAAAAAGGGAAACTTGGATCTAGAAAAGGAAAGATTGCCACGACAAATCCTATCCAACACATTGCAATTAACAATGCAATTTTTTCATATAATAAAGTCCTTCTTCTGAAAAATATGTAAAGTCTTAACCAAAATAAAACACATATAAATGCCACTGGAGTAAATACAATAGTACCTACTGCGAAAATCAATAATAAATTCACTGCAAACTTATTACGCCATAAATCAAGAATCTCTTTTACTGTCATTTGATCTTGTATTTGAGCTTTAGCATAATCCTTTTTAAGAGTAAAAAACTTCTTCTTAACTTTTCTTGCTGCTTTTTTTGCCTCCTTCCTCCACCAAGAGAATTTACTTAATTCCACCGCTTTATAAAACTGTTCAGATGCTAAAGGAATGATATACAAATTTGCCAGAAGCGATCCTATACCATACCAAAAGACAAGAGCATCAATCCAAAATATTATCGTGTTCTTTGAAAACATAGTCCCAGTAATAGCACCACTTATGATTCGATAAATTGCATATATAATTAAAATAATAGGGATAATCATTTGTGTTATTACGAAGACTCTGGTACCTATTTTGCTTAATCTATTGCTTAATTTATCCATTAGGATAAGGAAACCGTTTGCAATACTTAAGATAAGTCCAAACCCGGATAGGAATTTTATTGCCCAAAAAAACACTAAAAATGTAAGATTTTAACAATTGGGTTAAAAAGCTATGGATTCAACAGCTTAGAGGAAGGTTTAATTATAATTTGAGTTATTGATATTGAAAAATAAAGAAGGATTTTCATTTCCAAGCCACTTTATTAATATAGATACTCCATTCTAACAAAATTAAACCCGTATCCTTAGAAATATGCGCAACAACATAATCTCCATCCTTTGTTTTTGAGCCAACGATATTACCTTTTCCTTGACTGATATTTTTTGCGGCTAATTGTAATTCATCATTTTTTAAAATTGCAAATCTATATCCTTGAAAATTGATGCTTCCCTCTTTTTCTCTCCAAGATTTTAGTAGATCTTTAGCCTCTTGATCTGAAAATGGAAAATCTTTGGACTTGAAAAGTATTTCCCCTTTAGGACTTAATAAAAATACTTCTTCAACCCCATTATATTCTTCAAGGTCTTCTACTAATTTCTTAAATTCTGCATTTTCCATATTTTAATCAATTTTAATTTGGTATTTGGTATTGAAAATAATAATCATTAAATTTAAAAATGTGTTTTTGTACATCTAACAAAATATTTTACACTATTGTACTTTTCTTATATTAAAACATTTACTTTTTTACTTTAATTTGGTGAATTTAATGCCAGAAATACTAGTTTTACAGGATAAAATTTATAATTTTGATGAGGTATCAGATCGTCTTAAGATTGAAAAGTCATATAGTCAATATCTTAGACAGTATATAAAAGATTTTCCGCAGACCAAGATAAAAATTAAGAAATTAAGAGATTTCGATAAAAGGTTTGAAATTTCTATCAATGGTCCCGATGAAAATTTTGTTACTCGGATCTTGGAAAAGGAGATCGGAGTTGTAAAGAATTTTGAAGAAATTCAAGAAGGACTGAAAATATCGAAAGGAAAGATGGTAGAGGTTCGTAAAGTAGGATTTGGAATTTTTGTTGATGGTGGGATTGTAAATCCAAAAACTGATATATTGATTAACTTACATTCCCTAAGAAGCCAATTGGCTAATCATAAAAAAGTTTCAATTAATGAAATTCTCAATAAATATGATTTTATTAATCATTTTCCTGTGAGTATAAAAATCATTGAAAAGGATGAAGTAAAAAAGAATTTATTGGGAGAAATTGGTGAAGAAACTCTGAACTTTCTTCATCAAATTGTAAATCAACAACTTGAATATGTTTTTATTAATGGATCGATGAAAAAGGATGTTGAAATAGCTCTGAGAAGAACCAATCATAGTCTTGACTATACTAAAATTGAGAATTATGGTTTTTTAGAACATATAATTCAATTAAAAAGAGGAACAAACGCTATAGGGATAATTTCAGATATTGGGAGCCTTCTTGAAGGAAGCAAAATGAGTGCATTAATTCCAAAAAGAATTAGAAAATTATTAAAATAATAAAAAATGAGCCCGGGGAGAGATCCGTGAACAAGCGATAAGCCCATTCTATTCGAACTCCCGATCTTCGCGGTATGCTTCCATTCTTTTAAAAATCAAGAAAGGTGTAAGCGCGACGTCATAGCCAACTAGACTACGGGCTCTTTTAACAAGAAATTTAGTTTTAATAAACCCTTATTTTATAATTATAGTATATATGGATTAACAAATCAAATTTTTAATATTTTACTATATCAGTTTTATTAGAAAAAAATTCAAGTCTGTTTACCTTTAAAACCCATCCTCCGAGAGAATTAGTATTTAATCTTATCTCTATAGATTATATATTTCTATATATTGAATATGGAAGTATAGAGAGAAAATTTTTTAAACGTAAAATATAAACTCATAAATATAAATAATGGATTAAATTTTGATATAAAAAAATATATAGTTATTTTACGAGTTAAAAATAATAATTAATAGGATTAGAGGATTTATGAACAGAAAAATATTAATCATTATCATTTTTATCATAGGGATCCTAAGTGGGATTCTTTTTGCATTTATTGATACTTACATAAGATCCTTAATTTAAATTGTAGGACAGGATTAGAAGAACTCATGATTTCAAAAAGGAAAGTAAAGAAGAACACTAAAATAATTTTGGTTGGTGTATTCGTTTTAGGTTTTCTATCAAGCAGTTTAATAACAGAGTATGCTCTTTCGTCTATGGGTAATGAAACGCATATCACAATCGTTTATAGTAGTGAAAAAGCAAGTTGGATGACAGTTGCCTATACAAATTTTTTAAAATATTGGAAAAAGAATAATCCCAATGACCCTATTGCAATAGCAATGCATCCATATGGCTCATCCGATTCCTTAATTGCGATATTAAATGGTGAAATACACCCAACAATATGGAGTCCTGCAAGTTCTATTTGGCTTCCCTTCCTCAACACAAAGTGGGAAAATTTAAAGGGAACAGCAACTCCTATTGTAAATATGTCATCTGTAGTAAGAATTATCTATTCACCAATAGTAATTGCAACATGGGAGTCATTTAATAAAACGCATAAAATTACTGGATTAGATGATGTCCGTAGATTAAGCTTGGATCCAAACGTTAATGTCAAGATGGCTCACACGGATCCTCGCTTATCAAATTCAGGATTTATGACAACAATTATGGCTGTTTCTGCCGCTTCGGGAGTTCCTTCTGAAAATTTAACAATGAGTGATTTAACAAACTCCAGTAACCAACAATGGCTTAAGCAATTTGAGTCGAGTGCAGTAATGTATGGAAAATCAACGGGTTTTTTAGCTAAATATATGCAAAATAGTGGACCAAATGCATTAAATATAGTATTTATGTATGAAAATTTAGTCAGACAGATTTCTTCAACTTCTGTTGGAGGGAAAGTTATTGCCATTTATCCCAAAGAAGGTACACTATATAGTGATCATCCATTTTGCATTCTTAATGGTGGATGGATAACTCCTAAACAACGGGAGGTTGCTAATGCATTTCTTACATTTTTACAAAAAAGGAGTACTGTAAAATCTGCAATGGAATATGGTTTTCGACCAATTAATACTTCAATTCCATTGGATCGAAGCGTCTTTAATTATAAAAATAACGGGATTGCATATAATTTAACAATACCAGAAATGAAAGTTCCGATTGATGGGAATGTATTGCTAAAGATTCCTGATTTATGGTTATTATCAAAATCAACATAATTTAATTAGAAAAGTTCAAGGTGCTTATTTGAGTAAATCTGAAGAATCAATATTAGTTCAAGATAAAACTGAAACTTTACCTTTAAGTTTAAAATTAGAACGTCATTTTTCAAAACCACGATATAGGAAAATTCTGGATGCTGTAACTATAGGGTTTTTTATTTTGGTTATTATAGGTCCAATTATTAACATCTTTTCAACTCTATTTTTAAATATCCCTTCTATTTATAATAATGTATTTGCAGACACTTTAATGGGAAATCTTCAATGGCATAATATGCTTAGCGCATTAGGAGTTTCCTTTTCAGTTGCAACAATTGCTGTCATTGTAGATATTTTAATTGGATTTCCAATAGCAATTATATTGACTAGATATGAATTTAGAGGGAAAAAAATCCTTGATGCTTTAGTAGATTTACCAATGGCTGTACCGACAAGTGCGTTAGGATTTTCTGTTCTGTTATTTTATGCAATTTTTGGTGTAAGTCCTGGATTTGTATTAATCATTCTTGGTCATATTGTTTTTACCTTTCCTTATATCGTAAGAAATTTAAAAATTGTTTTAGAAAAAACAGATACCCTATATGAAGATGCAGCAAGAACTCTTGGAGCTTCGGGAATTACTGTTTTTCGAACAATAACACTCCCTTTAATGAAAGAAGGCCTTGTTGCTGGGGCAATACTTGGTTTTACAAGAAGTTTAGGTGAAACAGGTGCAACACTCATTTTATCTGGTTTGATTAACACTGCTCCTATCATGATCGTGGGTTTTCGACGTCAATTAATGCTTCCCTCAGCATCTTTACTTGCTGGAATTTTAATTTCAATTTCAATTATTTTATTATTTTTTGTAAAATTCTTTTCAAGAAAGGTTGCTTTTCCAATAAAAAGTGTATGGCCTGGTATTGAACAAAAACTTAGCCATAAAAATCTACGTCGTATTAGAGATTTTCTTGCTATAATTATTTTACTAGTATTAATCCTTTTTCCAGCTTTTTATATAGTTTCACAAGTATTTAAAGGAAATGTTATATCAAATGTATTTTTTGGAAATGATTATAAATGGGCATATTTATACACAAGCTTAGTTGCATCCATTAGGATCGGTACATTAGCTGTGGTCATCAACCTATTATTCGGAATACCCTTTGCATTTATTATAGTTAAAAGAAAATGGGGAAGAATCATTACAATTTTAGATACACTTTTAGATATTCCGATTGCAATCCCTTCTGCTGCATTAGGATTTGCAATATTTCTTTTTTGGGGTCCTGCTGGATTAGGACTATTTGAACCAGGATTCAATATGATATTATTTGTCCATGTTACATTTACTTTTCCTTATATGGTAAGACCAATAATAGGTGTTTTAGAGAGAACTGATAAAGGTGTGGAAGAAGCTGCACGTACTTTAGGTGCGTCAAATTTAACTGTTTTTCGGAAGGTAACTCTGCCTAGTATTAAACAAGGACTTATTGCAGGATGTATAATGGTATTTACAAGAAGTTTAGGTGAAACAGGTGCAACAATCGTAGTTATGGGGAGTGTAAGAACTATTCCAGTGTTAATTGTAGATTGGGTTGAAGCTAATAGTTTTCCAAGTGCCGTCTTTGCCAGTGTTGTAATCATTATTTTCAGTGCCTTTTTAATAATATTATTAAGGACAGTGAGAGAAAAGAGGAAAAATGGAAGAGGTGTATAAAAGATTCCAAAGATTGAACTTAAAAATGTGACAAAAAGATTTGATGAGGGAAGAGTTCTGGCGGTAGATAATATTTCTTTGACTATAGAAGATGGAGATTATTTATTTTTATTGGGTCCAAGTGGATGTGGGAAGACAACGACACTTAGAATGATTGCAGGGCTGGAAAGTCCAACAAAGGGAGAAGTATTGATAGATGGGAAAAATATGGAAGGAATTCCTCCTGAAGATCGAGATATGGGATTTATATTCCAACATTTTGAGATATTTAACCATATGACAGTATGGGAAAATGTTACATTTGGATTGGAAATGAGAGGGTATAATGATGATTATATAATCAAACAAGCAGAAAAGGCTCTAAATGTCGTCGATCTACTAAAATATGCTGATGAATTACCGACAATATTTGGTAATCCTGGGATGCAAAAACTCGGGATTGCTAGAGCGATTGCTACAGGAGCTAAGATTTTAATAATGGATGAACCCTTAGGTTCCTTAGATCCAAAAGTATCAAAGGTCTTTCGACATGAACTAAGAAAGCTTGTGAAAGATCTTAATCTAACTGCTATTCATGTAACACATAATCAAGAAGAAGCTTTGGCAATTGCTGACAAGATAGTTTTAATGAGAGGTGGCCAAATTCTCCAATTGGGAACACCTTATGATTTGTATGAAAATCCTAATGAAATTTTTGTAGCAAATTTTTTGGGAGAAACAAACTTTCTCCAAGGTTTTGTTTTAAAATTGAAAGAAAATGAAGAAATGGAGACACGGATTCGTTTAGGAGGACCAAAGTTCACATTATATAATAAAGGAGAAAGATTTAGGTTGGATGATAATGTAGTTATAGCTTTTAGATATGAAGATGTTTATCTTTTTCCGCAAAATTATAATTTTGAACGAAGCCCTCATGATTGGTCGAAAATGCAATTCTTTGATGCTACATTGGAATACTCTAGGTTTATTGGAGCGACAAAAAGATTTTACTTCAAGTTGGAAAATGGAGATACTTTTACCGCGGTTAAATCAGGTACTTTTAGAGAGAATTTTAAGGTAGGTGAAAAATTAAATATTGCAATTCATAAAGATGATTTCCATGTATTTAAAGCACCAAAAAATTTAGTTTATGAACTTTCCTTAACATAAATGCAAGGGGAGTATACTATGGTAAATATAAAATTAGAAAATATTTCAAAATCTTATAGAAATCTTAAAGCCCTAAATAATATTTCATTTGAAATTAAAGATAAGGAGTATTTCATAATTCTTGGTCCTACGGGGGCGGGAAAAACAACTTTAGTTAAGATAATTGCGGGATTACTTAAACAAGATGGTTCAGGTAAAATTATATTTGATGGAAAAGATGTATCTGATAGAGATTCTGGTGAGAGAAATCTTGGATTTATGTTTGAAAATTATGCACTTTTTCCTCATATGAACATAGTCGATAACATCTCATATAGTGGTAGAGTCCATGATAGAAATAAAGATCAAACTAAGTCTATCGTAGAACAATTTCTCTTAATGACTCATTTATTAGGAAGAAACGATGCTTTTCCAGAAGAATTAAGTGGTGGCATGAAACAAAGAGTTGCTCTATCTCGATCTTTAATGAACTTAGAACAAACAAAATTATTAATATTAGATGAACCTTTAAAAGCACTTGATGCAGGATTACGAATGAGTCTTAGGAGGGATTTACAATTAATGGCTAGACAATTAGAATTAACAGTAATACATATAACAAATAATGAAAGGGAAGCAATGATGTTGGCTGACAGAATAGCAATCATTAATGAAGGGCACCTTATTCAAGTTGGAACGCCTTATGAAATTTATTATCGCCCAAAAAATCTTTTTGTGGCCTACTTTATGAGTGAAATTAATTATTTTGAGGGTGTTTGTTTAAAAAACCCAGAGAATAAAGTTATTAATAATACTAATAATTTTCAAGGAGATGAACTTTTCACTCAGTTAAAAAAAGATTCAATTGCTTTAAAAGTGGATCTAGGACTTGAAAAAAAGTTTATAACTTATGTTAGAAAGAGATTATTTGATAAATTAAATAATCAAGATAAAGTGCTTATAGTTACTAGATCAAATCATATGAAAATTAGATTAGGAAATCGTGTAAGTGATAAAGAAAATTCCTTTTTTGGAACTATCATAAGAAGAAAATTTATGGGAGTAGTTTATCGTTTTGAAGTAAAAATAAACATAAATGGTTTGGAAAAGATTATAATTGTTACAGATTCTTCAACTGCTGAAATCCATAATAAGTTCCAAGAAGGTGTTGATGTAACTATATATTTTCCAAAAGAGTTTGGAATTTTATTTAAACATCCTGGAACGGATGAAATTAATAGAGTATTAAAATTAGAATAATAGTTTAAAAAAAGAGGTTACTTAATATGAGTTCTTTATATAATTGGTTTAAGAGCAGAAATGAGGAAACTGCAATAAATAAAACGCTAGTACACATGCAGAAAGTATTGGAATGTGTTGTGGAATATGATAAGGCATTATCATTTCTAGTTGAAGAACATGAGATAGATTTAGCTTTGAAGGTATTTTTTCGTGTTACAGAGTTAGAACACCAAGCAGATAATATTAGGCGGGATATTTTAAATATGTTGTCTAAGGCTGAACTAACGCCTGTGATAAGGGAAAATCTCACTCATCTCGTAAAGAGGATAGATGATGTTGCTAATGCAGCAAATGCGGGAGCACGAATCTTCATATACTTAGATCTTTCTGAATTTTTAAATCTTCCAGAAGAAGTTCTTAGTAATATCATAGAGATGTCACGACTTTCTATTGTAACTGTGAAAAAATTGAGTTCAATGGTTAACAAACTAATAGATGGACAAGAAGAAGATATTAAAAAATTAGGAGAAGAAGTGAATACTTTAGAACATCAAATAGATGAAATTCATTTTAAGATCAATAGATTGCTTGTATCGAATAAACCGGATATTAGTCCATTTAATGCGATAGAGATCCATAACTGCATTACATCCCTTGAAAACATTAGTGATAATTCTGAAGATGTTGCAGACTATATCATAATGTTGACAATTTCTAAACGCACATAACCAATCAAACTTGATTTCAAGTAAATATAAATTAAATAGTATTTAATTAATCATTGTGGTGAAATTACAATTTCTCAAATAAGATATTCCAATAATGATGACTTTACTTTAATTAAAAACATGTATTTAAATGAAATTAATAACAATAGAGAATTAGCACATAGATTTGCTAATGATTTAATCCATAAATACA
>JARRLT010000039.1:0-12320 GCA_037386725.1 Promethearchaeota archaeon | reverse complement strand
TTATAGGGATAAATTTATGGGAGAAAACGAAATTTTATTTGATAAATCCATAATAGCAGCAAATTTTAGATAAAATGTTACATAGATTTTAATAATGTTAAAATTCCCCTTATTTTTCATTTTAGATCGAATAATTAAGCTTTGATTTTTTAAAATAGTTTACAATAAAGTTTAGAAATTATAACAAAATAAGTTAAAAGAGTAAATTTGTTATTTATTAATTGAAATAAATTTGGGTCTCCCCTCCAAAATTTGATTTATGAACGTTTGAGTTAAATAACTCTATTTATAAAGTTCTAAGTAAGAAAATTTAATTTCATCTAGAATTTAATTTACTTAAAAGTTGTAATATGAGAGATTTAAGTAAAATTATTATTGCATATTAATAATAAAAGAGGGATAAAAATGGATTCTGACAAGAAGGTTGAAGAAGAAATTAAACAAGAATTATTATGGGATGAACGACTTGATAATCTAAAG
The DNA here is from genome assembly GCA_037386725.1 of Promethearchaeota archaeon. GTDB lineage: Archaea > Asgardarchaeota > Lokiarchaeia > Sigyniarchaeales > SOKP01 > JARRLT01. The sequence goes on along the minus strand of JARRLT010000039.1, from coordinate 11,840 downwards.
ATTGATGTTTCTGTTAGTAATGGTGTTGCAATATTAGAGGGTACGGTTCATAATTATACTGAGAAATTAATCGCAGAATCTGATGCGAAAGTTTTAGGTGCTGTTACTTCAGTTATTAATAATTTAGATGTGGAATTGCCTTCTCATCAGAAAATACCCAATGAAATTGAAATTAAACGAAATATTAAAACAATTTTTGACATGAATTCAAAAATAGATTCTTCCAAGATTGACATTGATGTACATGAGGGTGAAGTTACTCTAAAGGGAACAGTAGATTCCTATTGGGAAAAAGATAAAGTTGAAGAATTCACATCTGAAGTAGCTGGTGTTATAGCAGTTCATAATAGAATTTCAATTGTTCCTACTAAAAATACCTCTGATGAAAAAATAGCAAATGATATAATCTCTTCTATCAGTCGATCTCCGCGTACCGATCCAGATAAAGTTAATATTCGGGTAAAAAATGGTACCGTAACTCTATCAGGGACAGTTTCAAGTTATTCGGCTTATATTTCTGCGTTAAATGCAGTTAAATTTACCAAAGGTGTGAAGGAAATAAAAAACTTACTCAAATGGGTCTTAAGATATGATACAACTTAATCTCAAATCTTTTATTTCTAAATTTGTCTAAATTTGACATAAAAAAAGGAGAAATAGATAAGATAAAATAAAGTTATACTTTTAGCTTTCCATCTTTCCTTACCATTAATACTGACAATGGAATCCCCCATAGCATCAAAACAAAGAAAACTATCCATTCAAGAAGAGGAGCTTGAGTTATAAAATAAAACATTGATACTGTAAAATGGCCAAATATCATTGCTATGGCAAAAAATGGATGAAATATCTTCTTAATTAATATTATTACTCCCATAATGATCTCTCCGAATATTAATGGCACAAAAACAAAAATAGTACATATCGTATGAATCAATATAGATATATCCACATTAAAAATTCCTACAAAAATGAAAGCTAAATTCATTAAACAAAATAAGGAAAATCCAAAAACAGATAAGTTATTTATATGTTTATGATTTTTCACATGATCTTGTATTACATTAAATAATTTCAAGAAGAAAAATGATAGGAAAAAGGGGGAAATCATAAATGTTAAATTAATTATTATCGGAAACGGCGTATATGAAGTGGATCCTAATTCACTTATGGTGTTAAAGAAAATACTATAGTGACCTAACACATAAGCAATAACAATTGATATTGTTAATCCTAATAAGAATAAGGGAATTGCTAAAACAGAAAGAATGTTTAAGTACGTTTTCATAAAAATTCACTTTTATTGTTTGTTATTTAAAATTTGTTCTAAAAATCTATATCATAGGTTAAAAAATATTTATTTAAACCCTGTTAATATATTCATATAATAAAAAAACTTATTTTTAACTCTTTCGTAAAATAATTTCTTTGTTAAAATATCGATTAACATATTTTTGATTAAAAAAGGTTTCTCTTTTGCATAAATTTAAAATTTTATTGAAATTAACTGCCTGCAATATGAAAAATTAATAGAGATCTAATTGGATGTCCTTTGATTAAAAGAATTTGAAATTGAAAAATTTTGATTGTCCTCTAATAATAAAAAATAAGTTTAATTAATCTATCAATCTATTTTCTTTATGCCTATACAAATTGAAGTTAATTATCCGATCTATACCATTATTATTGATAATCCCGAAGTTAAAAATGCTATTGATGGAAAGTCAGCCAAAGAATTAGCAGATGCTTTTAGAAAATTTGAAAGTGATCAAAAAGCTTTAACTGCTATTTTATGGGGTAATAATGGCACCTTTTGCTCTGGAGCTAATCTTAAGGCAATAATCAAAGGCACTGGTAATCGAATAGAAGAAGAGGGAGATGGTCCAATGGGCTCCACAAGAATGTTACTATCTAAGCCTGTCATTGCTGCGATATCTGGTTATGCTGTAGCGGGAGGATTAGAATTAGCTTTATGGTGTGATCTAAGGATAGTAGAAAGAAACGCAATTTTCGGTGTATTTTGTAGACGGTTTGGAGTTCCATTAATTGATGGGGGGACAGTGAGACTTCCAAGACTTATAGGGATGAGTCGGGCTTTGGACATGATCTTGACAGGCCGTCCCGTTAAGGCAAAAGAAGCTTATGAATGGGGCTTAGCTAACAGAATCGTTGAAAATGGGAAATCTCTTGAAGAAGCAAAAAATTTAGCTTTAAAAATTGCTGATTTTCCCCAAACTTGTATGAAGAATGATAGAATATCAGTATATGAACAAAATGGTTTAATAATTGAAGAAGCAATGAAGAAAGAATTCCATTATGGATTGGAAACCCTCAAAAGGGGAGAATATTTAAATGGAAGTGAAAATTTCTTAAAAGGGATAGGAAAGCATGGTGAATTTTAGATAAAGGTGGCGATTCACATGTATTCTAAAAATAAAAATATTATAAAATAAATACTTTCTATAATAATCCATAAAACAGGTTTTAGTCATGATTATATTTAAAGAAATAAATATTAAAACCAAAAAACGGGAAGTATTGATAGATATAAAAGATAAAATAAAACCCACCATCAAAGAAAACAATATCCAAGAAGGCGTGTGTAAAATTTTCATCCCACACACAACGGCTGGTATAACCATAAATGAAAACGCAGATCCTTCTGTTAAAGATGACATTATTAAACATTTAAAACAGTTTATTCCAATAAATGCCAATTATTCTCACAGAGAAGGAAATTCAGATGCTCATATAAAAACAACCTTAACTGGTTCTTCAATAGATATCTTAATTCATAATGGGAAGTTGATGTTAGGAACTTGGCAGGGGATTATGTTTGCGGAGTATGATGGTCCAAGATCAAGAAAAATTTATCTTCAAATATGTGGAGAATAAAAGAATAAACAAAGAAGATTAAACCTTGAAACTCTGTGAACATTTTTAATTGTGATTGTAAAAGTTAGTAGCAATAATTCAGAGAATTAATACCCTTTACGCTTTCTGTGGTCATCTGACTAAGAATATCTCCTATAATATCTGTAAAATAGATATATATATCCCGATTCCTTGGACGACACGTAATATTATTAAATGAATATTATAACATAAAAAGGTTCCAATTGTATAGATATCCTTATTAAAACAACCATTTTTCTCCTATATCTATCTGAAATTGCCACGAATGAAAATTGGAATAGTGATTACATAATAGAGTAAATTCCAATAACCGAGCCAAAGGATAATAACGAGCTTGATAAATTAAGATTATAAATAGGGAGTCCTATATCAACAATTTTTAACCCTATGTTTCGGAAGGAAATAGTTAGTAAGATAACTTAAAATATTTAATAAAAGGCAATTCTATAATACAGTGTTACTTTATTTCATTAAAAATATTTAATATCCTTTTATCTTAATATTAGATATTAGAATTGAATTACATAATTGAATGAACTTAAAAAGATGAACACATTAAATTATAAGATATTTGATGCTCATATGCATACTTATGGAATCTTTTTAGATAATTATGACAGTGTACTTGACTATATGGATAAATACCATGTCGAAAAAGCAATTATTACAACCATAAACAAAACAAAATATTATTCCAATGCAAAAGAAGATACAAAAGCAGTAAAGGCTAATAATGGACAAAAAAGTAATGATATTGCTAAAAATCGATTTCACGATTGCCACAGGTGGCCGCACATCGTGCATTTTTTAAATTCATTCATCATTTAATTTTGTAAAAATACCGAGAGATATTATAGATCTGGTTGAGTTTATGCAAAATTATGATAAAAATTTAATTTTATTTATTCATTCTGCTCCAAAATTGGTTTTTTTAAATGGTGTCTCAACCAAAGATGTAGCTAAGTTAGCTAAAAATTATCCAAGTTTAAAAATAATGTTAGGTCATGCGGCTTATACTATGGAATCTGCGGTAGAGGTTGGAACGATGTTGAAAAAATTTGAAAATGTGTTTTTTGAAACGAGTTGTTGTGTTTCTTTTGGTATTTATAACTTAATCAAATCTGTTGGCCATAAACGAATACTATTTGGTTCTGATTCTCCCACAGCCTCTTCATTGCCATTAGAGATTCAAAAAATAATCCATATGCCCAGAATTACCGATGAAATGAAACAAGATATTCTATATAACAATATTGTTAATCTCCTAAGTAAGAAAAGCTGATTGTATATTGAAGGATGAATTTCCAAAATCTAAATTTAGATATTATACTATAAACTTGGATTTGGGGAGATCTTTTACTTTCTTAAATGTTTTAAAAGTTTACTTAAATAGTATTTTTTGTTAATAAATTATATTTATACATTATAAGACTACTTAGAAATCATGGGTAAAATGTATTCAATTTCTACAATTCGAAAAAATGTTAGAGAATATGGGAAAAAAATAAGTGCTCCAAAGAATCTACTTACAATACATACATCCTCTGATGGTTTTGGAACACCCTATATCGAGATTAATAAAAGTGGTTACAATTTTGTAGTCTCTGAAAGAGGAACTGAATTTGTAAGAAAAATTACAAAAGATTTTAATAAAATTTTATATTGGATATTCGAGCCAATCGTATTTGAGATGGCAAATGATTACGAATTAGAGAATCGTAATCCAAAGGAAGATAATAGGAAAATACTTTTTTCGAAAGAAATTGAATTGATGGAAAAATTAGATCCTCAATGGGCTCAATGGAAGAAAGAAGATGTGGAAAAAATACTTGAGGAATATCCATATGATGATAGTCTAGTTTAATTAACAAATCTTCGCAGAATAAATAATTTTGATTTCATTTCCAAATCACCTCACTAGAAGTTATGGTACAATATTCGATTCAATCCAGGAGGAGATTGGATATATTAGAGTAATTAATAGATCAATAGAATATATAGTAAGATAGATGAAAAAATTTTAGTGGTGATTGAAATAGAAAAAATCCTTCAATATTTAATTAAATACTGCTCTTTCCTTTATGCCCCAAATAAGTTTAGATTTGTCAATTCTATGTCATCTGAAAGTTTTGGAAATGCATTTTTGATACTTGAACATGAAAATCTCCGTTTAAGATTTATTAAAGATAGAGATCAACTCTTTCTTGATTTTCAATCTACAACTAAAAATCGTAAAAACGAATGGTTTTCAATTGATATTGTTAAACAATTGATTACAGACAAAATAGAACCATCAAGTGAGATGGATTCTGAAAAAGCAGAGTTCTTAAGAACTAATTTAGATGAAATCCAACGCCTTTTTTCTCCTACTAATATTGAAAATACTTTTAAGAAATTAAAGGAACTAGAACGTGAACGTATGAAATGATTATTTCCTAAATAAATTCTTTTTTCTTGATAGTTTAATTTCTATCATATTTGTTCGGAATCACATCACTTGAAATTAGACTCTGAATTTACTTTCTAAAAATATTTTGTCGAAAAAAGATATGTGGTCAATTAAAAAACACTATTATAACCTTAATAATTATATGGGCTATATCTTTCCTTATTTTCTTTTTAATAATAATTTAAATAAGCAAAAGAACTTAGTATTAAATATAGTAAATCAAATTTTTTATCAAGTGAATTTATTGGATTATAAAGAAGGATTTGAAGACTCAAATTGGCATTTAATAGAATTATCAAAAGTTAACGACAAAATTATTTCTGATTTAGTTAAAAATATAAATTCTGAGATCTCTGAGGAATTTTTTATTTCTTTTGAGAGTTTAATCAAAATCAGCAAGGAAAAAACACATTTGATTAAGTCTGCGGTTGATAGAATAAAGGAAACTGAAGATTTCAGGGAAATTATTTTAAACTATCTCTTAAAATCTTATAATGACTCTATTGATGATAAAATAATTTTAAAATTATATAATCATGATTTTATTGTTCGAGCTAGAACTATAATGGAACTTACAGAATCACGAAATTTGGATTACATTAAATTTATTCTTCCACTTCTTAACGATCCTGACGATTCGGTACGATGGGCTGTATTAAAGTTTATTATTGAAAATAATCTATGTGAAAACGAAAATATTATTAAGAAATTAATTGAAAGAAAAAAATGTGAAGGAAATTTGATTATTAAAAGGAAAATTCAATCAATCCTTAAATCCGATCCTCCAAAGTTTTAAATAACTCAATTAAGAGATCATTTGTAAATTTACTTAATATAGAAATTAAATCTTTTTTCCAAGCTGATCCATCTAATTTTTCTCTTTTATAGGTGAATATATAATCTTCTAAAGTCTTTAGAAGTCTATTTTTAAGGAGTGTTACATTATAGTTACTCTGGATTGACTCAGGGGAGCTGGAGTAAATTAATTCTATTAAATCATTTTTTAATGCATCTTTAAATTCCTTATACTCATAAATTTGGCCAAATTTAAAATAGGATGATAAGAACTGAGAAGTTGCGCTATCTAATTCTGAAAGAGAGTCTTCATTCTGAGTCAAATAAAATGATTTAATGGTCCGCTCTAAATGAGGACCAACAAAGGTTTCTTCGTTCTTTTCTATTAAACTTTTAGTTATGGATATATTATTATTATTATCTGTAATTTTTGGAATTGTTTTAGATGTTATTTTATTATAATCTTTTTCAATAATCTCAGATAAGCCAGATCTAAGAGTTATAATATTTGTATTAATTCTTTTGGATTCATAAAATATTGTAGGTACTTGAAGTTTATGTTTTTCTAAAATTATTTGAATGTCAAAATTTGGAGATAAAATAGGACTATAAAAGATTTCATATAGCGTAGAGATCTCAAATTCTTTAATTCCATCAAAAAACAGATTCCGAATGTAATTATCATATTTTAAAAAGAAGAGGAAAATACAATCATCAACAGCAAGTTTATAGTTATTAAACTGAGCATTTGCTAAATATTTTTTATATTCAAATCTTATTTTTATAGCTCTTATCCATTCTAAAGCGAAAGATAATAATTCCTTATCTTTTGCCATTTTATTTTCAAAATAGCTTAAAATTGGAATAAGAGAATCAAGAGAGGTTCCAACTGATTGATTTAATAAAAATTTACTTATTACTTCAATTTCACCTAAATCTGAGTTAAATTTTTTTATTCTATAATATTGGTCTTTTAAACGTTCCTCATCAATCTTATAGAGCTCATCAAAATCTTCTATCATTTTATATATTCATCTAGCTTTTTAATTTCATCATTTTAAACTTGGTTTTCTCAAATACTTTTTAAAATGGTTCTTCTCTTGTTAAACATGGAATTTCAAAATTAATGATTAGCTTTTTAGAAATTTCCTTATTATAAAATGTATAACAACTACAATTTATAATTTAACTATAATGGTAAAATTAGTTTTAAATGAAAATTCTCAAAAAAGCTTATCTGTAACAGAATTTTTAGAATATTCTCAAAGATTTTATGGAGTAGAATTAAAGTTTTCAAAAGTTAAAGAATTTATCTCAAATGGAAAGGATTTAAGAGATCTTGAGGAAATAATAGAAAATTTCAATTTAAAGCCTATGAGTATTTTCAGATTAAATGATTTTTCCTTATGTCCCGATAGTAAATATGAGAATATAATATTACCTAAATTATATTTAATGTTGGAATATGCTTATCGATTAGGTTGTAAATTATTAATCGTGAATCCTTCATATGAAGCACGAGATATTCCAAAATGGAAAATTATCAGGAGAACTATTAAAAAATTAAAAGAAGTTTCCAAGATAGCCTATAAGGAAGATATAAGGATTGGGTTTGAATATTTAAGTTACCCTAATAGTTCTATTAAAAACTTAGAGCAAGCTAAATCCGTGTTGGAACCTTTACAATCTATTGAGAATTTAGGGTATATTATTGATACTTTTCATTTAGCAAAATCGTCTGAACCTTTTGAAAATCTAAAAGAAATTAAAGAGTTTATTTATCTAATTCAGATTAGTGATTTAATATATAAGAATGAGAAATCAGAAAAAAATAGATTAGAAATTCCTGAAAAGCATAGACTAATACCTGGAAGTGGAGATTTTGATTTCGATCACTTCCTAAAAGTCATTAAAAGAATGCACTATTTCAAACCATTTTCTCTTGAGTTATCTAAAGAAAAAAATATTGAAAATTTATATTTTAAATATACGAAAATGTTTAAGGATTTAAAATTTTAGTTAAGATTCTCTATATATTTAAAAGAGAATAATGGTTTATTCTAATATAATCAAAAATTTGAGAGATCTTTCTACAATAAAACAAACCCAGTATAATTAAAAACTTATATCTATACTCAAAGTTTTTAAAAGTCTATGTTAAATAACAAATATAAAATATTGCTAAAATTTTATTAATAATAATTTATATCTAAATTGCACTAGATTTCATTTGTCTTATAGAATATCAAATTATAATTTCTGTTAAAAAAGAAAAATGAATTTATTAAATTGTCAAATACAGAGTGGAGGTCAAATTTATGCCAGCTTATGATATGACATTTAAATTGCTTTTGTTAGGGGATGCGAGCGTTGGAAAAACTTCGTTTACAAAAAGGTATTGCTATAATATCTTTAATCCCAGTGAACGTTTAACAATTGGTGTTGATTTTCATGTAAAAACTATGGATTTAAAGTTTGGAGAAGAAGAAAAGAAAATTAAACTCCAGATTTGGGATATTGGAGGAGAAGAGCGCTTCAGGTTCCTTCTACCCACATATTGTTTGGGCGCAAATGCCGCTTTTTTATTATATGATATCACTAGACCTTCCACTTTGGATAATATTCCTGAATGGACTTCAATAGTAAGGCAAAAGGGAGGTCCAATTCCGATTATGCTGGTGGGTGCAAAAATTGATTTGGCTCCCGACCAACGGAAAATTCCACGAGATTATGGAATTCAGATATCAGAATCGAATAATCTCAGTGCTTTTGCAGAAATCTCTAGTAAGGAAGGTACGAATGTTGATGAATCATTTGAATTACTTACAAAATTAACAATTGAGAGGATGGAAAATAAGTAGGGTGATCTGATGGAAAAAGCAGAAATATTGGCCCTAAATCGACTGTTTGATTCATTAGGAATTGTTGAAAAAGGAATTGAAAAAATTTATCATTATTTACTAATGAATAAGCGAATTGATAATTTAAAAAAGATTTCAAATCAATTTGATCTAACCTTAAAAAGGGGATATAAAATATGTTCTGTTTTATCAGATTTGGATTTAGTTCATATTTACGATCGTCCGATGAAAATATACCTACATACTGATGTTATAGGAAAATGGCAGAAGTTAATCAATGAAAGAATTGCAGATTTAAAGGATCAATTTGAAAAAAGCAAAAAAGAATGTGAAGTTGCATTTGAAGATTTCATTAAAGATTATAATTTAAAGGAAGAAAATACAGAAGAACCCTCTCCTGTTGAATTTATTAATTATAGCATTGAAAATGTTGAAGATTTATATTATCCATTTCTTGCAAAAGGGGTTTGTAAGATTGCTACGGGGATTCGTTATGAAAATCCACTTATTAATTCCATTAAAAATCAAGATCCTAATGCTACTGAAAAACAATTGAGAAGACTATTTAATGAAAATTTACTAAATATCAAAGAAAGTGTGTCAAGAATAAAGATTGAAGTAATTTTTAATTCAGAGCTCCTTCAAAACCTTATCGATACAAAAGAATTTGAGATGATAAATAAGTTAATAAAAGAAATGGGATTCGATCTAAAAAATATAGATGTGAGAGTAACAGATACTAATTTTAGTAACTTTAGCTTGACTGATGGTGAATTAATTCAACCGAGTTTCGATCCTTCTAATAAATTACTTGGAGCTTATGTTTCCAGAAATAAAAACATTTATCAAATCTTTTTTGAAAAATTTAATGAACTTTTTATAAAAGCATTATCAATAAACAACTATCTTAAACAAGGTAAACAATTTGCTGTTGAGGAATTATCTGATCTTGATAAATTTACCCTTTGCTTGCTCTAAGCATTTGAATAATAATTAAAAAAAGAAAAATAAATAAAGATTAATTTTCTCGTTCTTTCCTTTCTCGTTGAGCGATTAAAGCATTTCTAAACTTTGTTAACATTTCTCTTGGTGTAACTGCATAATCTTCTTGTCTTTCAAATCGCTTCAATTTACTTTTAATTCCAAAAAGATATTTTGCAATGTCTTTTAACTTCTCAAGGGGATAGCGTCCCATCATTGCGATGGTTTCCATTTGAGGGCTTCCTCCTCCATGTAAACCAGCAACTTGCATTACTCCGGCAAGATCTGAACATCCAAGACATTCAATACCTTTGAAACATTTCAAAACATTCTCTGGTGGAACTCTAGGATTACGTTTAATATACTTTAAAGCAAGTTCTCCCACTTCTTTGTTATAAAATGTTTCCATAAAAGGTAAAGTTGCCATTAATCCTCCAGATAAGTCTGATAATATTTTATACTCTTCATAAATTTGCTCTCCTGCTAATCTTCGACCAGCATTTGTCAGGATCTCATCGGGTACCTGTGTTCCAGAAGGAGCTTTTTCAGAATGAAGTGCACTTGATTCTCCTGCCGCAAATGCTAATTCGGCAGTTCCAATGATATGAGAAATTTTTTCTCGAACATGAGATGCTTTTTCGGTTCCATTATATTCTGAGACAAGAGCGCAAGCACTTGCTAACATTTCTGACATTGCGGGTTTACAGCCGGTGTATGAATGTCTGTGATAATGAGCAAACATTAATGCTAAAAACCCAGCATAAGGTGTTTGTCTATGATCTGCCTGTCCATTTAAAAATATTCGTTCATTTGGAATGAATGTATCATCAAATATAATAAATGTTTCGGAATCTCCCATACCCATAGTATTAGGTATCATATCTTCTGGAATATTTTCTGGTTGGTGAAAATAGGCGGGACGTACTAATAATTTCACGTTATCCCAGTCTGCAGGGATTGCAAAGGCTACAGCATAATCATGATCTTCAGGCATCATCATTCTACAAGGAACGGCTATAATTTCGTGAACATATGGAGTATTTGTGATACAACACTTTGCTCCTCTTACAATTATTCCATCTTCTCGGGTTTCTACAACTCTTAAATACATATCGGGATCTTCTTGTTCAGAAGGACGTTTTAAACGATCCCCTTTTACATCTGTAGAGGCACATGAAGCTGCTAAATCATTTTCTTGAAAATATTTTAAAAAGTTAATAAAATTATCATAATACTTTGTTCCAAGGGCTTCATCGCATTCATATGTTATTACTGAGAGTGCATTCATAGCATCGATGCCCATGCATCGTTGTATGCAGCCACCAACTCGATGGCAAAGAACTCTTGTCATTCTCTGTTTCTTGAATAAATCCTCTTTATTTTGATGAATATGTGTGAATCGGTTGATTTTCTCGCCCGTAACATGAGAAGTTGCAGTACATAAATCTTGAAATTTTTCATTTTGTGCTAATTTATAAGTTTCTTTAACGATATTCATACCCCCAGCAATTCGGGGATCTCTTCTATCTACTTTTTCGTTTCCAATAAAGATGTTGGGTTTCATTGAGTATAGACTTTCTTTATACTCTTCAACTGTTTTCATAATCTTCTTTCCATTTGGTTTAATTAAAGAATTGATTTTTCAATACTATATGGTAATAAGCAATATATAAAGATAAAACTTTAAACAAAGAATTATAACTCTGGTTTTTAAAAATTAAGGGATTAATAACTGAATAAGGATTTTCCTTCAACTTTTCATAGTCCTCATCTGTGAGTAGATCATACGTTAATTTGGCACTTAATCCCGTACCCCCTAAATAATTTTGAGCAGTTTC
>JARRLT010000038.1:0-12138 GCA_037386725.1 Promethearchaeota archaeon | reverse complement strand
CTTTTCTTGTAATATGTTTACTCTTTTTTAAAACAAAAGAAATTAATCTGTTTATTATTATAACAACAACTATTATAAGAGATACATAAATAAATCCTTCGATATTAGTAGGAAATAAAGCTTGGAACATCATTTTATTCTTTCTCCTCCTCCGATATTGATTTTATTATTTTTTCTTTATCCCATCCAGAAAATATTTTTTCATCATAAAGTTCATATAATATATCTCTTAAAAAGGAATTTAGATGATATAATATTAATTGTGGCCTTCTTGTAACAATTTGAAGAGTAATGCTACATCTATCCATTATAGTGTTATTTATGTAATAAAAAGGTCTATTTCCGAAAACATCTTCATATTTTTTAAAAACTTTGTTTAATTTTATATCAATTATATCGGGTTCTTGAGTTGAAGTTATTTGAACGATCTTAATGTATCGGGTAATTTTCTCATCTTTTGAAATAATCTTCCCAAATTTTTTTGTATATGCTTTAATTCCACTCGTCTCGTTATTTTCGTATTTCTCCCCTTCCGATGAAATTTCGAATGTAGTAAAATGAGAAAACTTTTTAACTGCGGCATTATATGCGTTAGAATTAGGAATAAAGCGAAATAACCCATCAATTCCTCGTATTTTAGTATGATTTAATGAAATTTCGGAGACTATTCCCTGAATTCCTTTAATTTCGATTAAATCTCCCACTTCAAAGGAATTGCTTGTTAGGATTAATATTCCAGAAACAATATTATTGATTCGATCCCGAAATGTGAGTGATATTGCTGTTATTAAGAATGAACTGATTGCAGTTATTAATGTTTTGGTAGGATCAATGATAAAAATTAGCCAAAATAAAAATCCCGCCCAGATTATATTGATTATAATAGAAAGAATATAACGAATAAATTTTCCTTTAAAAAAGAAATTGTTTACTCTTATTAGGATAGTTCGTATGATGTAGGCGATAATATTTATTATAACAACATTTACAATGATTAAGTCTATATTTAGGTTAAAAAATGCAAAAATTAGTGGTAAGTTAATATAAATCCAAATGACACCTGATAAAACCAGTAAACCAATTAATATTTGATAAATCTTTTTCATATTAAATATTTTTATAGATAAATATTTAAATCTTAGATTTTAAAAATCTAAATATAGAAAGATTCAAATTTATTCTTGATACTGTTAGTTCTTATTAAAATAATATAATACTTTATAATGGTGAAGAAAATTTTTCGAAAAAATAGGAACAGGAGAAGTAGAACAAAAGTAAAGAAAACAGGACACCCTCCAGGAACCTTGCTATTTACTGGAGAGGAGGAAAAAGAAGAAACAAAAATTAGGATAATTGATTTTGATGAAAAAGAATATAAAATAATGAAACCCGACACTATTGAACAAATTGCTAGTGATATTGATAAAAAATTCATTAGATGGATTGATATTACCGGGTTTAAAGATATTAAAAAATTTGAGCAATTAGGGAACTTATTCAACCTTCATCCGCTTACATTAGAAGATATTCTTAATATAGATCAGCGTCCAAAATTTGAAGATTACGGAAATTATGTCTTCATCGTTCTTAAAAAAATGAACTGGGATGAAAATGAAAATGAAGTTAAAACTGAACAAGTAAGTATAATACTAGGATCTTCATATGTGATCTCAATCATGGCAGAAGAATCGAATATTTTTGAGCCAATTGTTGACAGAATAAAAATCCCCAAAGGAAGAGTGAGATATATGGGGGAAGACTATCTAATGTATGCTTTAATAGATATTATAATTGATGATATTTTTGAACTACAAGATACTATTGGTGACTTTATTGAGGATATTGAAGATAAATTAATCGAGGATCCTGAATTTGAAACATTGCAATCTATTTATAGAATGCGAAGGACCATAGGGGAATTAAAGAAGACTATTTGGCCAATAAGGGAGGTTATAAGCCAGATTCAAAGAAATAATTCTGAATTTATCAAGGACGACCTTAATATTTTTCTGAGAGATGTCTATGATCACATCTATCGAATAAATGATACATTCCAAAATTATCGAGATATAATCTCTGGAATGTTAGATATGTATCTCTCAAGTGTAAGCAATAAAATGAACGATATTATGAAAGTCTTAACAATAATTTCGACAATCTTCATACCATTGTCCTTTCTCACTGGATTTTATGGAATGAATTTTAAGTATATGCCAGAATTAAATAATCCAATATCTTACCCTATATTTATAATAGCAATGATTTTGATTGGAGCGATAATGTTATTAATATTTTATAAAAAAATGNNAAAAAAAGTGGATAAAAAATCCTCAAAAAATTAAATAACCACTAAATAATACTATATTGAGAACACTCTTATAGTAATAACTAAATTAATCTGAACATTATTTAACTCAGAGTTAAATTACAATTTTAAAGAAGGATGAACTATGGTTACCCGTAATGATATTGAAAAATTAATGAAGATTTTAACTATTCTTGGTGCAATAGTTGCTATTATTGAAGCTGCAATTGGTCTTTCTAATTTTTCATTTAACAATATTCCCTATAGTCTTATTACTCATATTGTTGCGATAATTATTGCCATTCTTTGCTTATTAAGTGCTATAAGACCCAGTGATCCGATACCGTTTAATTGGATTATATTATTGATTTTTTCAATAGTATTAATAATATTTAGAAGTACTGTAGGAGGAATTCTAATTATAATTGCCGCTATTTTGGGCATACTTGTTGAAGTTGATGTCTTATAAAACTTTAATCATCATGCCTTAAAAGATTTTGACTTAAAATAAGAAGAATAAAAAATATTAAAATTTCTATCTATTTATTATTCGGTAAGCAATTCACTAGCCACATTCATGATACTTGGCTTTTCTGGGACGCCTTCCATTAATTCTGATATCCTCTCTGAAATCTTTTGCGGAGTAAATGCTTCTCCATCATTATCAATGCGATTGACTGTATGCCATCCTCTAAAAATCCATAATTTATCTCCTGCGATTCGGAAAACCTCACCGTTAATTCTCCTTGCTTTATTCGAAGCTAAAAAAACAATCAGAGGTGCGGCATTTTTTGGATGAAAAACGTCCATGCCCTTTTTGTCTTTTTTCTTCATAACTTCTGCCATTTTCGGTGTAGCGTCAGTTGTCAATCTGGTTCGAGCCATTGGAACAATACAATTTACTGTTGCATACTTCTTTAATTCCATTGATGCGATATTAGTCATTGCTGCTATTCCCGCTTTTGCAGCCCCATAATTAGCTTGTCCCATATTTCCTAACAATCCCGCATCAGAAGCTGTATTAATAATTCTACCTGACTTCTTCTTCATTTTACCTTCCTTAATTTGAGTTCTAAAATAAGCTGCTGCATGTCGCATCATATTAAATGTCCCCTTTAAGTGGACAGCTATTACAGCATCAAATTCCGCTTCAGCCATATTAAAAAGCATTCTATCTCTTAAAATTCCAGCGTTATTCACTACTATGTCCAGACCGCCAAGCTCCCTAACTGCTTGATCAATCATAGCTTTTGCCTTATCAAAATCAGTGACAGAATCATAATTTGCTACTGCTTTAACCCCTAATTTTTTGATTTCTTCAGCAACTTCATCAGCAACTTTTGTTTCTTTACCTGTACCATCAAAAGATGCTCCAAGATCATTTACCAATATATTGCAGCCCTCTCTTGCCAAAGCAAGAGCCTCTTCTTTACCCAATCCACGTCCCGCACCAGTAACAATTGCTACTTTTCCATCTAACATACCCATCTTCAATTTCACTCTCGATATTTTAATTTATATAAATCTTAATTTTTTTAATTTCAATATATAATATATTAAAATTTACTTCACTCTTTAAAAATTTTTAAAAATAAACTATGGAAGCAATTACACATAATTTAATAGGAATAGTTATTCAAATTATCTGTTTTTCAATTTTTAGTTTTCCAATACACCTTTCGATAACCTCGAAAGGTGAAATCTAAAAAGGTTTCAGCAGAAGGTAAAAAAGATTTTTATATTCATGATAGTATTACAAAAATCAGAGATAAATTCCTAATGTGGCTTCCTGATTGGAGATATAAAAAATCTGCTATTATTTCTGAAATAATATTGATCATCGCACTATTATTTTTGATTTTTTACTTGTATTAAAACTTTAATGCAGCAATTTACAAAAAATAAGCAGGATATGTTTTAAAGTAAAATAAATGACCTTCACAATGGCAATCAGAGGCTCCAAATCCCTTAATTACTTTAGATGCTTTTTTCAATAGTTCTTGAGCTATTTGACATTCCCACCTTATGTTAGAGGGAATTAAGTAAAGGGATGTGAGAGAAGTAGATTCATTTGCTAAAAAGTAATCGATATGCCAATGGTTTTGTTTTTGGTTTTTACCCATTAAATGTCTTTTAACTCTGTTTAATAGTGTAGCAGATCCAGATCTTCCTAATGCAGAACCTACATATATATAATATCCCTTAGGAAACTCTGAAACATTTCTTTTTCCATATTTAATTCTAGATTTTTTATGAAGAAAAATAATAAGTAAATACGTTCCTTTCATTTATGTTATTCAGTTGATAAAAATTTATTATAATCATTTAATATATTTTAATGAATGACAACTTAATAATGGCTGAAAAAGTTCATGGAAGAAACTCCAACTAGAAGATTTAAAAAGTTAAAATTAAGGAAAAAGAAGAAATTTTATGAAAAGGAAGGAAGTCTTAGAACAATTACTTCGGGATCTTTAAGATTAGTATTTTCTTTAGCCAGTGCAGTATTTGTATGGATCTTGACTATTATAGGTACATCCTGGCCTGGTTTAAAGTTTTTTGGCCTTACAACAGCTTTATCTGGACTAGTTGGGGTGTTTAATATAGGATTTTCAAGGTATTTTACTATAGAAATTAAACAAGCGTTTACTATACATGAGGATTTAGGTAAAATTAAAGCCTCTTCCTATTCAAAAATTATATTATTTATAGGGATTATAATTTCAATAATATTGATTATAATTGGTTTAACCCTTCAAAATCCTCTATTAAAGTTTTCGTTTATAGGTGCTTCAATAAGTACTTTTTTAAGTTATATTAATACGGTTTTTTCTTTAGGCATTGAGATTAAAAATAGATATGATATTTTAAGTTTTATAAATGTTTTTAGTGGAATATTTTTCTTTTTTACCACTATTTTCTTATTAACCTTTGATTTCAGCCCACAACTAGTTGCATTTTATCCAATAGTTAATGTTATTCCTTTACTATTTTACATTTATTACTTTTCAAAAATTGCTCCCTATGAATATAAAGATATTTTTTTGGGGGAATTAACCTCAAAATCAATGATTAATGTAGCAGATGAAGAAATAAAAGGATTACTTAAAGAAGATCAACTATGGGGATTTATTAAAAATTCTGCTTTAACAGTTGTAACGAATCTAGAAAGTTCAGGAATTTTTAGGAATTTACTCGTTTTATTTGCAGCATTATATTTAGCGATTATTACTCCAGCTACACAAGGGTTGAGTATAAGCATTCTAACAATTCTTTTAGCTTATGGAGCTGTAAAAAGTGTTGTAGTTTATTATTCAGCTCCACTAAATTTAGAGATAGCCGAAGCAAGAGTGAAGAAAAAGAAATCAGTTATTGAAGAATCGATTAATGATTCAGTAAGAATATCAAGCTATCTCGCTTTAGGTATTTTAATTGGGTTAATATTCCTCTCAGGATATATTTTAAGATTTTTGCACGGTGAATTTTTCATTAAAAACGCTTCATTTGATTACGCTTTATTCAATTCTACTAGATTATTATTTATTTTTATAATTATTGGAGAATTTGCTTATTCTTATTCAACGCTTTTTGGTAATGCTTTGATTGGATCTGGACATCCAAGATTTGCTTCTATTGGATTTGGAATAACTTTAGGAATAATCGTGATTGCAGCTCCTTTTGTCATTGCCATTTTTAATCTTTTAGGTGTAGGAATATTGATGGTGGGGTCAGCTTTTTTTGTCCTACCCTATTTAGCGCTTCAATTAAAACATCAACTCCAAATTAAGTATCATTTTAGGATTACAAGACTAATTCCAAGTTTAATCATTATCTCTATTATTTTTATTTTCTTTCCAGTTTATAATACAGGAACTTTATTACTATGCATGTTAGTTGCTGGAATTGTATACATATTTCTTAATCCCTTCTTTGGAGTATCTTTACCCAGAGATATTCTTCTGACAAAAGAAATTCTCTCTACCCTAAAATTAAAGTCAGCAGGAACTGTATTTTCTTACATTTTAGTAAAAATATATAATTTAAGTCCATTAAATAAGGAGAAAATTATTATTAATGAAATAGAAG
This sequence comes from Promethearchaeota archaeon, assembly GCA_037386725.1. Lineage (GTDB taxonomy): Archaea > Asgardarchaeota > Lokiarchaeia > Sigyniarchaeales > SOKP01 > JARRLT01. The sequence goes on along the minus strand of JARRLT010000038.1, from coordinate 5,747 downwards.
AAAAATAATTTTCTCAATTATCATTCTAAAACATTTATGAATAAAAAGAATTAGTTTTAAATTTTTAGATTTACAATTCTATTTAATTATTAGAATAAATAGAGATAAAAATAATGAGAGCACAAGCTTGTATAAAATGTAAGGAATATGTTCTAATTCATCCTGGAGACCCAGTTAACAAAAAGATGTTAGATGAGTTTAAGGGAAAGCATCGTGGTCATACTGTAATAACGGTTGAACTCGAAGAAATCAAGGGTAAATATAAAAAACTTGAATCAACTGAACAACAAGAATCTAACTCATCCTCAATTTCTGCGCACACGTAATGAACATTATTTTTTAATATTTTTACTTTCTAGTTTTGAAATAACTCTAAACATTTCTGAAATTGATTGAAATGTTGGAATGTTTAGTTTCTCTTCGAGAATTTCACGCCATTGGAGGATAAGTCTTTTATCACCTCCAAAAAAGCCAATAATTATTATAGTTTCAGGATATTTTTCATTGAATTCTTTTAAAATTTCCCAATTAAATTCTGTCTCTCTTATCGCTGTTAAATAATAAATTAAAAAATTAAGGTTACCTTTATTGAGAAGGATTTCACCAGCTCTCTGATACGCCTTTTCGGGTCCTACTTGTTCCACAGAGGCCCAAATATCTAAAGGATTATAGATATCATCCCAAGCAAAATTTGGAAAAATTTCTTTCAATTCTTCTCTTTGATTTGAATCGAGATCTGGTAAATTTAAATGATATCTTTCTGATAAATCGGAAGATAGGACTGTTCCCGCTCCAGATATAGAAATCAGACCAATGTTTGTTCCTTTAGGAAAGGGTTGATTTAATAATATTTTTGCAACTTGAAACATTTCATTAAAATCGTCTACTATAATGATCCCTAATTGTTTACTCAACGATTTAATGATTTTGTAATCACCAGCTAATGATTGAGTATGAGACATAATCGCTTTTTTGCCTTTTTCTGTCTTTCCACTTTTCAATAGAATGATAGGTTTCTTTTTTATAATTCTTTTACATTGATCAAGAAATCTTTTTCCTTCTTTAATATCTTCTAAATAAAGAGCAATAACATCAGTATTGGGATCATTTTCTAAAAAATCAAGCATATCTGATTCATTTACATCGAATTTATTCCCAATTGATGCTATTTTAGCAATTCCAAATTCTTGGATATAATTATGATACAATAACAATCCTGATAAAGTTAAACCAGTTTGAGCAATTATTGACACATTTTTTCGTTTTAGAGCTGGGAGTTTGTCAAAGTAGATAAGAGAAGTTACAAAACTGGGTTGATTTTTATAAGCATTATAAACGCCTATAGAATTAGGACCCATTATTTTTATATCCTTTAACTTAATTTGTTCTTTAATATTGCTAATTCGGGCTTTAGACTGTTCTTCCTGAGAATTCCTTAGAAATAATGCTCCGGATTCTACAATTATTGATTTCACTCCAAATTCGATACAATTTTCAAGTGCATCTAATACTAAATCAACAGGAAGGATAATTATTGCTAGATCTATAATTTTTGTAGGAATATTAAAGATTTTTTTATAACAATCTATATTATAAATTTTTTCCTTTGTAGGATGTATTAAATATATATTAGTCTTTCTAAAATTAAGGATATTTCGTAAAACATGATTTCCGCTTTTAATTTCATTGGAACTTGCTCCAAAAATGACAATTGAATTAGGGTAGAAAAACGATTCCATAATAGATTACATTAAAAAACTGATATAATCTTTATTAAAAGAATATAAAGGATTCATCTAACTCTTCTCAGTTTATAAATTATAAAATCTATGTCTTTTCTTTTAAGATCATTTTATTTTTGATTTCTCGTACCATCTCAAATCCTTTTTCATTTACATCATTTATTATATCTCTTAACACATCGTTTATTTGTACGCCTTTTAGCTCACATGAAATATAAAGGAATGAAAGAATTTCTTGGCATAAAATCCTAATTTTTTCTATATCATCAATTGGAATTCTTATTCCTAAAGCCTTTATATCTTTATAAGTTTCTTTATCTTGTTGTCTTATAACGAGTAAAATATCATTCTTGCGATTCTTCCAAATCTCTGTGATAGCTCTAATTGAAAGGAGATATTTTTTTGTAGGACTTCCAATTCCATATATGTCCCTAGTAAAGTCCAGATTTTCTGAATTTTGAAGTGCTTTTAAACCAAATGAACGATTTATCTTATTACTTTTATCTAATTTATACTTCATCTTAGAAATTTCATCGGTTAGCTGTTCAATTTTAAGCGACAATTTTTCAATTTTTTCCAAAAACAGATCTTTATTCACATTTTCCTCGCAATCACTCAATTTTATCAACTAAATTTTATAATTATTCTTTTTGTTGTGAATTAATTTAATAAATTTGTTATTAAGCCATTAATCCATTAAAGATTTCTAATTTTTCTTCTGGAATTCTTTTTTATTGATTAAAAGCAGAATTTTCATTGAAACTTTCTGAACTTTACCTTTCTAACTTATACTAATAAAATATGAAATATTAGATAAAATCTAAAAGATTCTTCTGATAATTAAATTTTTTAAAAGGAAGATTAAAATCCTTTTTTATACGATTTACAGTTTCAGGAGCAAATCCAGTATAATGATTATTTACAATAATAAAAATTTCCTTTATTTTTCCAAGATCCTTTAGTTCAATTACTTTTTTAATAATTTCATTAATTTCATCATCAAAAGTTCTTTGAACTCTATCAAATTCTGTTATGCTCCTGTCCCCAATTAATCGAATATAATAACTTGATTGATCCTTATAATAATATGAAGATACTCCTTTTAAGTAAGTAGTAGCTAAAATTACATTTTTAACATTATTGGTTTGTATTAGAGTAGATAGAATTTGATCCTTAAACCAGGAATTATCTCTAAATTCAACTACATAATTTAAATCATTTGGAATAAGATCAAAAAGATAAGTTAGTCTATTTACATTTTTTTCCGAATATTTGAACCAAGGGGGAAATTGAAAAAGGAAGTTTTCAATTTTTGGGTATAAAGGTTTAAATTGTTCAAAAAAATTATAAATGTAATAATCGAGATCCTCTCTGTGAATATTATGAGTAATTTCTTTCCAAACTTTGATAGTGTATTTAAAATCATTATCAACTTGATTTAACCACTTATATATAATATCTTGTGAGGGAAGGTTGTAAAAAGGGGAATTAATTTCAGTATAATCAAAAATTTTTGCGTAATAATCTAAATGTTTATGTTGTTCTAAATTCTTTGGATAAAATGGTCCAATCCAATCTTTATATTCCCAACCAGCACATCCCACATAAAGATTCATATTCTATGTGATCAAAAGAAAGTAATAATTTATTCCAATTTGTTATAATTCATAAAAACTAATAGTTTTAAAGCTGGAATTTTTAGGTTATGGATTCCTACTAAACTATAATTTTATATAAATTTTGAAAAGTCTCCTCTGTAAGTGATGATATGAGTATAGATATAAACTTTTATAATTTATTTGGTACTATTTTAGTTTCCTTTTTCTGCGGATTTATTATAGGAATTGAACGAACACGTGTGGCTGCGCAATATGGAGCAAGGGATCATATTTTCTTTTCTCTTATTTCAACATCCCTAATAATATTGTACGAGGATTTTTTACCCGATATCAGTATAATTTTTATTATCATTATATTTTCTGGAATGATTGGTTTTCTTTTAATCGGATCAGTCTATAGACTATTTAGAACAGACAATCCGGGTTACACATCAACTCTATCAATGATTTTAGCCTTAACCACTGGTGTTATGAGTTACTATAACCCATTTTTAGCAATTGCAATTTCAGTTATTTTTCTAATAATATTAGCAACCAAGAAGCAATTTTATAAAGTTAAAAAATTAAAAGATATAGAGTGGACTGGAACTGTAGAATTTATAGCAATCGTTGTTCTTTTATACATATTAATCCCAGATAATATTTTTATTGCTTCAATCAATATAAAAGAAATTATCATCATTTTTATAACAATTTTGGCTATTAAATATTTTAGTTATTTTATTTTAAAAAGTTCTGTAAAAAATAATTTATATTATATTTCCTTATTAGGAGGTTTTGCTCATAGTGAGGCTACTACTGTACAGCTTTCACAAGTTGGAGCGAGTCCAACTTCAATTTGGTTATTAATACAAACAATGCTCGTTAGAATGCTATTTATTTTGCTTATAGGAGCTAGAGTAATTCTATGGTATGCTCTTTTTCCAATTGTAACTACTTCAGCAGTTGGATTAATTATTTCTTTCTATATATTAAAAAACAAAGAAACTCGTCTTGAAATGGATAAAATCAAAAATCCACTATCCATTAAAAGTGCCTTGGCTTTCGCTGGAACATACTTACTTTCGGTTTTAGTAACCTTAGGGTTAGAGACATTCACTTTTACACTCTTTAATTTACCGATTTATTGGTATTTTATAATCGCATTTATTATAGGCTTACTTTCTGGCGGAGCTTCTTCTCTATTTGTAGCTACTGCATTTAATGTAAACTTAGTTAGTCTCCCCGGTGCCTTAATAATGTTATGCATTGGATTATCTGCAGCGATCATAAATAAGATCTTTTACTCTCTAAAATTTCTAAATCGTGTAGGGAGCAGAAAAAAATATGGTTTTAAGTTGTTATTTTACCAGAGCGTTACAATAGTACTACTCGCAGTGTTAACATGGTTAATTTTATTAATAATTTAGCATAATTTTGGAATTTTTAAAATTTATGAAGAAAGTTATATTCATTAAATAATAAAGATGGTAAACTTAATTTGGAATAGTAAAAAATTACCTCAAAACTTTGATAGTAATATAAAAAAATATGAAAATTTTTTTCAAAAAGTCAGTTTAAATAACAATAAGAAAATCGAAAATTCAAACTCTAAGAACAAAAATTTTGAAAATCATTTGTATTGGGGTGATAACCTTAAAGTTGCATATCATTTACTTAATAAATTTAGAGATAAAATCAAATTAATATATATAGATCCCCCCTTCTTTTCAGGTTCTGACTATAAAATTGAAGTCATCTATAATAAAAATTCACATGAATCACTAGCTTATAAAGATCGCTGGAATCATAATCTAGATCAATATCTCCAGTTTCTTTATGAAAGATTGTGGCTTTTTAACAAATTACTTTCTCATGATGGGTTAATTTTTGTGCATCTTGATTGGCATGCAAGTCATTATATCAGAATATTGTTGGATCAAATTTTCGGTACTGAAAATTTTATAAATTCGATTGTTTGGTACTATTACAATAAATATTCCGCAAGTAAATGTAACTTACCTCGTGCCCATGATGAGATTTTATTATATTCTAAAAGCGATAATTACTCTTTAAATGAATTAAGGATTCCAAGAAAAAAACCCAAGAAACAATTGAAAAGAGTTATGATTAACGGAGTACTCAAAAATGCGAAAGATGAGAACGGAAATGTAATATATAGGATCGTTCACGATAAGAAAATGGATGATGTTTGGACTCAGATTCCCTGTATGCAACCTGCGTCAAAACAATGGACAGGTTTTCCCACACAAAAACATCATAAATTACTTGAAAGAATAATCATGCTAGGATCAAATGAAGGAGATCTTATTTTTAAGATCTATTCGAATAGTCAAAATAAATTAAAGAGAGCCGAAAAGATCTATAATTCAACAGGTGGACCAAT
>JARRLT010000037.1:0-10480 GCA_037386725.1 Promethearchaeota archaeon | reverse complement strand
GATAATTTCTTTTACGTGGTTAGAAATCGCTTTTCTTTTGGAATAACTCTTTGGAATTGGTAAGGATAGTTCCATTATACGATTACCAATAGATGCCAAAGTTCCTTGGACAAATGTTATAGCTTCGATTTGCCTTTTTACAATATCTAAATTCAATAAATAGAGGAGTAAGTAAGGATCAATTCCAAATTCATTTTTAAGTACTTTTATTTGATATATATGGCTTTGAATGATTATTTTAGTGTCTATTTCTGTCACAAATGCGGTTTTACCGATTAAGTTTGGGCCTCCATCTTTAACAATCAAGATATCTCCTTCTTCAATTTGTTGCTTAAGCTTGTATTGTTCATAAACTTCCTCTGATGTTTTCTTATTTGTATCTAAATTAATCCCCCAATTTTCTAATTCGCTTGTTCTAACGAATGGTATCTTTCCCAAACCATATACTGATGACCCAATCTCATCTCCTCTGGGAATATAACCCCTGGAATTAGTATAAATAATCCCTTTTTTAGCCAGATCATGGATCTGAAGCACATCATAATTCTTATCTTCTCTAAAATTATAAAGAACTTTTTCTACTCCAATATAATAGCTAGGAATAAAAATATTCCTCTTAATTTTGCTGAACTTTAACTTAAATTCATTAGAATTTTTTATTTTGCTTAAAGATAACGCATTTTTTAATTTTTTATGTAAATTAGGTAAATCGTCATTTATAATCGGTTTACCATCTTTGCTTAAGCACTTTGTTCCATCTTTATTTAACTTATAAAGAATTTTCCCATCCTTGTTATGTCCTATATTATCAACAATTCCAAAATCGATCCAATAGTCATCAGGAATATTTGATAATTTCTGGAAAAATAGGATACTTGCTTTATTACATGTGTATGGTTGGAAGGTGTTTTGGTCGAGTGATACTACTGCAAGAATCTTTCCCTTTGAATATAAATAATCCCATATATATCTATCTGAGGAGTTTCCAAAAAGACCTTCGGGTAATATTATTGCCATTTTTCCTCCATTCCTTAATAATTGAACACATCTTTCTATGAAAAGAATTTGAGGTGGTCGCTGTTTTACTAATCTGCTTTTCATTCTCCATTTTTCTTCTGAATTATTTTTCCATAAATGACCTAATTCATATTTTCCTAAGATTTCCCTTTCATTTACAGAAATTCTCGCCCCAAAAGGCGGATTAGTGAGGATATAATCAAACTTATTTTCCATTATAGCCTCTATTGTAACTTTTCGATAATTAGAAGGATCTAATGTGTTTTCACAATAAACGTTTGATTCTGTTCCACATAAAATATTAAGATAAAGACCACATAATCGAGTTAAAAAAAGATCCTTATCAATTCCGTATAAATTTGACCCTATTTTTTTCTTAATTTTTACTTCTAAGTCATGGTTATCTTTAGATACTGTTTTGTTTAATAAATAATCTTTACATTCTAATAAAAATCCACCATGTCCACAGGCAGGATCCAAAATTTTTGAATTTAATTCAGGATCTAAATATTGAATCATAAATTTTATGATATTTGAGGGAGTAAAATATTGACCTCCTTGATCTTTTAAAATTTTGCTTACAAAAATTTCATATGCATCATTAAGCACATCTCTGGAGGATTCTAAAAGAGAAATATGCTGCAAGGATTTTACAATATAAAATAAAGATTCTTTATCGAGCGAAATACTATCATTATCCTTAAAAAATTTATTAAATCTTACTTTTACTTCACGGTTAAAGAAATTTTGAATCCTCTTGTATAGATCTTCCTTATCTTCATTTGGATAGATACAAAGCTCTAACCTTTCATTATCTGTTTTTGTTGTCTCATCAATCAACTTTGCGATTAAAAAGTTAATAATTTCCATTGAACGTGTTCTGGTATCTGTATTTGTGTATTTTAAAGAAGAATATAAGAAATTGTTGATTTCATTAAAGATATTTTTTAAATTTGATACTTTAGTCAGATCAGCTTTTCTTAAGGGAAGTTTTCCTTCTTGAATAATAACTTCGGGTTTAAATTTTGAGGTCATATAAAATTTCCTTAATTTTAATATTAACTTTTTATAGTAATTTGATCCTTAAAGATAATTAGGAACATTTAGTATATTATTTATTTCTATTAAAGTAATATTCCTAACATATGATTGAAAATAGATCGGATTTTGGAAAAAATATCAAATTTAAAATAAAAAAACGTTTTGGAATTATTGCATTATCACGAACTTCACGTTCTAATGCTTTTACAATTGGATTTTTGGAATGCCTAAAAGAATGTATTAAATATTGTCAAGAAAATGAAAAAGTTAGAGGTTTAATTTTAACGAATGATGGAAATTCCTTTAGTACAGGAATGGATCTTGACTTTATTGATGGTAGTGATCATTTAGCTGTAAAGAATTTAGAAAGCACCGCAGCTGACATTGTAGAATTATTATATAATGGAAAACCTACAATAGCAGCAGTAAGTGGAAGATGCATGGGAGAAGGAGTGGTTTTTACAATATGTTGTGATTATCGTATTGCTACTAAAGGTAGTTTTTTTCAAATGCCTGAAATTTACTCAGGTATCTTTCCAGGTACTGGCTGTGTTATTTTATTTTCAAAAATCCTTGGAATTCCTTGGACTAAAAAATTACTTATGTTTGCTGAAAAGGTTGATGCTAAAAATGCAAAAGAAATTAACTTAATTGATAAAATAGTGAGCTCAAAAGATGAATTAATTAAAGAAGCATTAAAAAAAGCCAGATTTTTATTTACAAAAAATCAAACTGTTTTAAACCTTATTAAATTATGCTCTAACCATCTCCCAAATATGTCATATAAAAAAGCCTATGAAATCGAGAAGCAAGCTTCAGGGTGGTATGAATACCAAGATAAAAAGAAATTTTTAAAAGATTTTAGAAAAAACTTCCTCGAAGGAAATTAATAAATATATTAAAAATTGAAATCCCAATAATTATTTGGATGAGTATCTTACTATTAATTCAATTTATTATAACTCAAAAGAGGGAAATAAAAAATTTCACAAAAAGAATTCGAACAATACCCTCATACAATATGCGGGATTATTGACAAATGGGCAGAAAAAACACCAGATAAAGAAGCATTTATCATCTATGATACCGGAAAAAAATATACGTATAAAGAATTTCAGCAAAATATCGATGTTATGGGTTTCAAGTTATATAATATGGGTTTTCGAAAAGGTGATATTTTAGTTACTTCACTTCCATATTTAGCAGAACATATCTTCTTAGGATACGCTTGTGCAAAGCTTGGGGTAATGTGGACACCACTAGACCTTAGATTGAAGCCTCCGGAAATCATGAGATGTTTAGAAACGCTTAAAGGAAAAGCGAAAATGTATTGTCATCTTGGTAAGACCGCAGCTGCGAATTTCGGTATGATAGGTGCAGCAGTAAAAAAGAATAATCCATGGTTAGAATATGTTGTGCAATTTAGTACACCAGATGACAAATTTCGAAGTGGTATTATACCAGCATATGAATTTGCTCAGGAGGCAGAAAAAGAATACAAAGAAGCTATCCAAAATCTTGAAAATATGCAAGGATATCGTGAAGAATGTGCAAAGGTAAGTGAGAAAGATCCTATAATGATCGTGTTTACAACGGGAAGTACGGGACTTCCAAAACCAGCAATGCTTAAAAATGAAGGAATAGTTTGTCAAAATATGTGTCTTTCTAAAGCCTTTGGGTTAGAAACGAATGATAAAATGATTGTAAATTTACCACCTTCCCATGTTGGGGGGACAACCGAGCAATTTATGACCACTCTTTTTGGAGGAGGCACTGATATCGTGTTACATATATTTGATGCCGAAAAAACTTTAGATGCAATTCAAAAATATAAGGCTACTGTTATGGGACAAATTCCTGCTTTGTATTCAATGGAATGGCATCTTGTTAATTATTCAGATTATGATCTGAGCTCCTTAAGATTTGTAATTTGCGCTGGGCAATCTGTGGATCGTCCTTTTTTAGAAAAATTAAGAAAAATGGCTCCGATTATTGGAGGTGGTTTGGGATTAACAGAAACCTCAGGATTTTGTTCATATATTACTGTGAAAGAGAATTGGGAAGATTTTGTAACAGCACTAGGAAGTGATTTTCCAATATATCCAATGTCCATTCGTCAACCAATAAAACCTGATGGAACAGCTGGTGAGGAATTACCAGAAGGAAAAATTGGAGAAATCTGTTATAAAGGACCTCAAACATTTCTAGGATATTTTAGTAGAGAAGAAGCAACTAAAAAAACTCTTACAAAAGAAAATTATTTATACACCGGTGATATGGGCTTTATCGACAAGGATGGATTGCATCTAGAAGGAAGAAGAAAATTCCTAATTAAACCAAAAGGTTATCAAGTATTTCCTCCAGAAGTAGAAGCATATATTGCAGAAATGCCTGAAATTGAATCTGTGGCGATAATTGGAGCGAAACATGAAGTCTTCAGCGAAGGAATAATTGCCTATATTAAAGTAAAAGAAGGGAAAACAATCACAGAAGAGAAAATTATGGAACATTGTAAGAGCATTGCATCATATAAACGTCCTTCACTCGTCATATTTATTGATGAATTTCCACTAAATCGAGTAGCTAAAACAGATTACGTAACACTTAAGGAACGCTCTCAAGAGGATATTGAGATAGCGAGAACAAAAGGTAAATGGGATGCCTAAGAAGATTTTAATTTCTTATAATTTCCTCAAAATAAATTCTCTATTTTATTTTTTTAATTCCTTTTAAAATATATTAATATTAAAATTTAGGTTATTATATGGATGTTGAAGATTTCAAGGATATTCTTTATGAAAAAGAATCAAATGGAATTTTAACCGTGACCCTAAATCGACCAGAGAGAAAAAATGCTTTATCCCCACTAAGTATTTTAGAACTATGGTATGCTGTAGATTATGCAGAAAAAGATGATGAGGTGAAAATTATGGTTATAACAGGTTCGGAAGAAGCCAATGCTTTCTGTTCTGGTGGTTATTTTAGCAAGAATATTAAAGAGGAGGTTCCAGCAAAATTTCAAAGAGAAATTAATCTTCTTGATATGGCTTCAAAAAAGCTATGTTTAAAATTCTGGGACTTCGAAAAACCCGTCCTCACTGCAATTAATGGACTTGCAGTTGGTGGTGGATTTACTTTCCCCTTAGTATGTTCTGACTTAATATATATGTCAGAAGATTCTTGGGTAGCACTTTATTTCGTAAAGAGAGCTGTAATGCCCGATTTTGCAACTACATATCTACTCCCTTTTTTAATTGGATTTCAAAAAACAAATGAATTATTATTTTTTGGGAAGAAATTAACCGCTAAAGAAGCCTATGAACAAAATCTTGGTATTAATAAAATTGTCCCAAGAATAAATTTAATGGAATACACAAGAAAAAAAGCTTTAGAACTTATACCTCCTAAAAGTCCAACTTTATCAATAAAGTTGATGAAAAAAACGATTCATAGCTATTTTAGAGAAATTATTGAAAAACAGTTAAATTTAGAAAATAAATATTGGAAAAAAACGTTAGCTAGTAAAGACTTCCAAAATTCATTAGAAGCACTGAAAGAAAGGAGAGATGCTGAATTTATTGGGAAATAAATTAACAATATTTTAGTATAATAAAATAAGAAGTGATATAAAAAGAGAAAAAAGTAATTTATATTTCAAATTTACATAGAAATTGTCAGTAATCCATCTCCAAGTAAACACATGCCTTGTGATAAGCTATCTTTAGGTCCATGATGTGGATTATTAAACCATAATCGTAATGCTTCACCTAAAACTTTTCCTTGTTTTAGAGGCGTATAAAAATAACTGTTCATCATCATCCCTCCTGTTTTTGTGGAGCCGATAACGGCGAGAGTATTTTCAGAAAAAAGATAATGGGTACCAATATTATCTTGAGTAATATAATTACATGCTGAATTAGCAAAAAGGTTATAGAATAAGGGTTTTGTATATGTAGCATCAATTTGAGTATAATTTACTCTTCCTTCTGTTCCATCACCATTAGGACCAAAAATATGTTCAGTAGAGTTAGAATGAACAAAAAGATGGACGAATTCATATGTTTCATTTAACTTACTTAGATAATCAGAAGCGGTGGTATTAGAGTTAACATTTACACATGTAATATTACTATATGCTGTCATACCCCCCAACCATTCATCAGTCCGACTAGACCAATCATTATCAATATAAACTAATTGTGAATGAGGACGATTAAGATTATTCGTTCTATAGGCATGATTTCTATCAAAATATGCCTTATAAGCATCAATATGATTTATTCCGCTCATGCTTTCAGTAGAAATCCTACTTATCCATATCTCCGGTAAAAGATCTCCTTCTCCAGGAGTATGATCATCATAATATCCATCTGTAGGATCTGAATCAACCCACGTTCCATCTAAATCCATTAAATAGAGATCACATGGAAATATTTCAGTACCATTTTTATAATTAGCATAGGGCATATCTCCTATTAAAACAGCTCCAAACAATCCTTCTTCTTGTTGACTTGCATTTATAAGATCATTTTTAAGTGCCGTCACGTTATTATTTGACCAATTAATTAAGGTAACACTATATCCTTGTGCTATAATATCTTCCTCATATTGATGAATTTCGGAAGATAAACTTGAATAAATCGTAGAATTTACATAAATATTAACATGTGTCGATTGTTTTGGTAAAAGACTCTGAAAATAAGTATAAAATACTGGAATAGAAACGCCTGCTATTGTTAACCCGATTAGTAAAAAGATAGTAGCTAAGATTTTCCCGATTTTCTTCAAAACTTTTCACATAGATTCTTCTTTTATTATTCTGCATATTAACCTAACAACTATTTAATTCTTATGATCTATAGAGATCCAAATGGAGTGTAGAAAAGAGAAGACTAATTAGAAAGGTAATCATTAATTATCTGAAAAATTATACATATCTACATCAGTTATTGGTTTATACCCAACATTCATATAGATTTTATTAGAAGTTGGATTAGATAAATCAGTAAACAATAAACAAAATTTATAACCTAGATCTAATATATGTTGACTTAATTTAGCAACTAATTCTGTTGCATAACCTTTCTTCCTAAATTTAGGAGGAGTATAAACTAAATTCACTATTCTCCCATTCAATGTCTCTCCAGCCATTCTAGCCATCGAAACAGGAATATTTTGGTTTAATAGAAGAAAGATTGCTCCCTTCTTAATTTCCTTTTTAGTGCGTTCAAGACTATTTTTAATTTTATCTTTTTCATCGGGTAATGCTTCAAATATGAATTTTTTTGCCCAATTAAGGATCTTGAATTCATAATTTTCATCAGTTTGTACTAATTCATTACTGGTAGATTTTAATAAACTCGTATTTACTTCTTCAAGTTTATAAATCCGCTCATTCGTTCCTAATTCATAATTCTGATGAAAAATTTCACTCCAATCTTCTGCAAAAGTTTTTGCTCCTTCTTTGAATCCGATAATTCCAGGTAAAGATTCATTTTTATCTGCTAAATATTTGACAAGTTTTTTAATCGACTTAATTTCAGATGTGTCCGATAAAACTAAGCTATAAGGAGGAGTTCTTATTGCAGCAAGTTGAATAATTCCATTTTTCAATACTCGTAATAATAAAGGATCCTCATCCCCAAATAAATGAGGATTCTTTTGTATTCTCTTTAATATTGAAATTACTAAGTTATTTTTAACTTCTTTCCTAAGCAAAAATGATTTTGTATCATTATAAAATTTTTGTACGTCTTTATATTGTTCAATTTTATATATAATCATCACAATAATTATAAAGACTTCTCGATTTTATTTAATTCGCTTTTTACTTGCTCAATTGTGTTTTTATCTAATTTATCTTGAACAAGATCTTTCATCATTTTAATAAATGGGTTTATAACAGGGTGTTCTATAATACTACAAGTTTGATTTACGGTATTTACATCCAAAATCAAGGCTGAATCAAGTTTATCTCCTGATCCTAAAAAATGATTTTAAAATAATTATTATTTCTTCAAAAAGCTATACTTTCAAATCTGAATATATTATTTTCCTATCATAACCTTATTTCAATAATTCTCATAAATACTTTCGACCTTAAGCATCTTTAATTAAAGGAATCTGATTTACTATAATAAAAACAATTTTTTTAAGTCATATAATTCTATCATACATAATTACTAAAACTGTAATCAAATAAATCTGAAGAATTGATAAAATATGGCGCGACCCTACCAAAAAGCTAACATCCCTGGTCCCGAAATGGGTACTTCGGTTAATGATCCCGCAACAATGGCAAATATATTAAAGTTACCAAAAAAGAAGGTATTTGTCATCGGTTCAGAAGCCTTGAATTGGGAATTAGATGGAAAAAAAGTAGCGGATTTTTATATAGAGATAGCTAATAAAATTGATTGCCATGTAATTGCTACGGGACATGCTTACAAATATCTTAAGGAAAAAATAGACAAAGAAAAACTATATGAAATGACCTTAATAAATATTACTAACAGACTTTCAGATAAAGAGTGGAAAGGTTTAGACGGCGAAGGTCAATATAAACTTGCAATTTTTGGAGGCCATTTAGTGTATTACAGCAGTCAAGCATTGAGTAGATTGAAGAATTTCACGAATTGGGTAAAAACAGTTGAATTGGACAAATATTCACATCCAAATGCACGATTTAGTTTACCTAATTTTGGAGATAAAGAGTGGAAGGAATTTTTAGAAGGATTAATTGAAAAGTTGTAAATTATATTTAAAATTAAAAATAAAAATAACATAAAATAAAGGAGAATTTAATATGAGTTTTTCTGACTTACCTTTTGATGTGGGTCCAGTTTATGAAGGAGAACGTATTCGCAGTAAACAAATGTACGTGGAACTTGGTGGACCTAAAATCGAAAAACATTTTGAACTTGTAAAAGTTCGAGATGATAAGGATATCAAAGATGATAATGTAGAATTAATCGGTCCAAATATTTCTGATATGGAAGAAGGTGGAAGATATCCTATTGGAATCTTAGTAGAAGTCGCTGGTGAACAACTTGAAGAAGATTTAGAAGCAGTGTTTGAGCGAAGAATACACGAATTCTGCAACTTTATAAATGGAGTTATGCATCTTAACCAGAGATATACAAATTGGATGCGAGTTTCAAAAACTTTACATGATAAAGGTTTTAATGATCTCACAATGCTTGGTACAGTTCTGATTCGCCTTTTCAAAGCAGAATTACCAATCATAGAGAAGGCTCAAGTTACTTTATATACAGATCCAAAGAAGATTGAAGACCCTTATGAAATGGCAATGGAAACGTATGAAAAGAGAGACGAACGAGCTCGCGGTCTTCATGATGAAGATGTAGAAATGTTTTATGGTTGTGTTTTATGTCAAAGTTTCGCACCAACTCACGTTTGCTGTATCACTCCAGACAGAACTTCTTTATGTGGTTCAATCAACTGGTTTGATGCTCGAGCTGCAGCAAAAGTTGATCCAAAAGGACCAATCTTCGAAGTACCTCCAGGTGAATGTAAAGATAATCTTGCTGGAGAGTATACAGGAATTAATGAAATGATGGCTAAGCGATCTTTGGGTGAAATTGACAGAGTATTCTTATATAGTGCTATGGAGTTTCCACACACCTCATGTGGTTGTTTTGAAGCAATTGATTTTTATATTCCAGAAGTGAATGGCCATGGAATAATCGATCGAAATGCAGACTCCCTTGCAATAAATGGATTAGCTTTTTCAGCGATGGCAAATCAAACTGGAGGCGGTAAACAAATGCCTGGCTTCAATGGAATTAGTTTGCAATATATTTCCTCACCAAAATACCAGCAATATGATGGAATAAACGATGGTTTGGATGGTGGAACCCAAACAATTGTTTGGATGAATGCGGGACTAAAAAGTCGTGTAGCTGAATTTCTTCCCGCCGATCTTATTGATAAGATTGCAACTGAAGAAGACGTGAGTGATATAAACGAGCTTCGGGAATGGTTAATTGAAAAGAAACATCCAATCATTGAAACAGATACCTTCAAAGCAGGGGAAGAAGAAGAGGAGGAAGAAGAATATGAAGAAGAAACAGTTGGACAAATGGTTCCTATGGGAACCCAAGCAATGACTGTTCCTGGCGTTGGAGGAGCTGGTGGCTTTAAAATAATCTTGAAGAACTGTAAAGTTCACGCAGAAGCAATTATCATTAAGCGTATTGATTCCAAGAAAAAGAAATAATCAGTATTGATTTTAATTTTTTTATTTTCTCTTTTTAATTATTTTATAGTATATAGTTAATAGATTTCTTTAATTAAGAATTTCATAAGAACATAAAAGTATATTCAATAAAATTTAATAAAATTTAAGGGCCTAAAGGAATATATTTGAAAATTAAGTTGCATTAGTAAGTGATGAGAATAA
>JARRLT010000036.1:0-31035 GCA_037386725.1 Promethearchaeota archaeon | reverse complement strand
TGAATCATTTGCATAAAATCTGATGGTTACGGTTCCATTTCCTTGCCCTTCCCATGTCGTTTGATCTATGGTTCCTGTACTTCCTATAAATGTATAATTAGTTAGTCCACCGTCAATTGTATACCACTGATTGTTTATACCGTCATTATCAGTAATCTCAACATCAAATGTTGGAGAGATAGCGCCAAACAAATCATTTATTGAAGGTGAATTAATATTAATTATTGGAGGGCCTGAAACTAAGTTTTCGGTTCCAATAGTAAAGAAGTTATATGGATCATATTGATTATCATATTCAGTTAATATCCAATCTGTAGAGTGAATAGTGTTGGAAATACGTACCTCATCGATAGTACCATTCCATTCTTGTCCAGATTGTCCTGGATTCTTTCCAATTTGAAGATTAGAAACTCCAGTTTGCGAATTTCCACTATAAACAGAAGCATTCTCTTGAACACCATCAACATACAATCTTAATAAATTATTTGTTGAGTCAGCAATTCCCGTAATATAATGCCACTTATTATCATTAACCTTATTTATATCAATACTAACATACTGAGTATCATCCACATAAAAGCAGAAATAAGAGCCCGAAATTTTTCCCATCCAATAATTCCTGTTTCCTGATGTACTCCATTTTGCAAGAACAACAGAGTTTTCAAAAGGTTCAGATCCATTTGTATCATTTGCTTTTATCCACACAGAAATCGTCATATCAGTTGAAAGTTGCAAGCTTGCATCATGAGAAATGTTAACACATCGTTCATTATAATCATCAAATTCAATAGCTCCATCTATTAATCCTTGTACTGAATTGGATTGTGTTAAATTTTCAGCTATTCCATCATTATCAAAATAAGTACTATCTTGGAACTGAGGTGAGGGATCTGTGGGATCTTCTTTTAAGTGCCAGACGCCTCTATAATTATCATCCCAAACTCCCTCCGGATTTTGACAGGATCCCATATTGGGATTTCCGTAATACATATATAATGTTGTGTCGTTTATAGGAGAAAGTGAAGGGATTCGAACCCATGCGATTAATTGAGCGTCTGTGGCATTATATGTTTGATTAAACACTTCTATTTCATGATCTAACCATTCATTTCCATTATAAAACGCAATATCATCCCCATCTGCTTGAACATGGTTATGTAAATCTGTATCAAAAAGAGAAATCAACACTGGAAAATTTACTAAATTTGTTGATCCAGAGACTTTTGAATTGTCAATTGTTATTTTTTTATAGTAGGTGAAATCATTAATATTAAGTGTTTTATTTCTGGGACTAATAGAATAAAAGTTATTTGGATTATATTGATTATTATATTCAGTAATAATCCAATCTTCTGAACGTGGTATATTAGATACTTGTATCTCATCAAATTTACCTTCAAAGTGACCAAGTTGAGTAACATTAACAGAAGCGCCCCATAACCAATCTTCAAGCTTGGCTAATTGTGTCCAATGTGTAGTTACATTAACATAATCAAAAGGCACATAAGAACCATCTAAATATAAGCTTACATTTTTGATTGAATAATTAAAAGTAATTATTGCGTTATGCCATAACCCATTAGTAAAAGGATCAATTTTTAGATTATAATTATTACCATCTCCACCCCAAGGATAAAAGAATGTATCCCCATTTCCATTAACAGACCATTCAAACCCATCCTTATGAGGAGGATTGATTTTATTAAAGCGATTACTTGTAGTCATAATTCTTTGATATTCTCCCGTTTTCGACGAGTTTTCCCAATTGATCCATAAAGAGATTGTACCACCATCATTCGTTGAATCTAAGCTTGTACTTTGAGAGACGTTAATAAAATCATCAATTCCATCGAATTCAAAGCCCTTTCCAATTTGAGAATTCACCAAATTCGAATCACCCATAGAACCATTAGTAATTCCATCGTTTCTATAGAATGAACTATCAAATACATCAATACCAGTTCCAGTTGGAGCTTTATTTAAATGATAAACTGCAACATAATTATTATCCCATACTCCATTAGGATTCTCTTGAGATCCCATTGTGGAATTCCCATAGTACATTCTAATAACAGTATCGATTGTAGGAGAAAGCGAAGGAATTCGAACCCATGCTATTAATTGAGCGTGTGTAGCATTATATGTTTGATTAAATAGTTCAATTTCGTAATCTAACCATTCACTTCCATTATAGAAAGCAATATCATCACCATCTGGTTGGACATAATTTTGTAAGTCCGAATCATATATGGAGATTAACATCGGAAAATTCAAAAGATCACTCGATCCAGAGACTTTGGTATGATCGATTGTGATTTCTTTATAGTATTTGAAATATTCTGGTTTTAATTGGGTTTTTTCTTCTCCAAGGGTATAGAATGAATTTGGATCGAATTGATTATTATATTCTGTGAGAATCCAGCCAGCTGAACGATCTGTATGTGAGATCCTTACTTCATCAATAATTCCATCAAAAAAATTACCATTTCCATCAGTACCAATCCACCAGTTATCTGTAATATTGTTTAAGGTCGAAGCTTGAGGTTCAGCATTTAAAACACCATTCAAATATAACTTTTGATAGGTTCCATTATAAACTGCGACTACGTAGTACCAATTTTTTGCTACTAATGTACTTCCAACTAAGTTACTTCCAGAACGATAATCCCATCCAAATGTGAGATTATTTGAATCGTCGATCCATAAACCTGTCCAATCCATTAGATCATCTGTATAGCGACCTGTTTCTACGAGCCCATTCCATAGAGAATGAAGTGCTTCGGGATAGATCCACGCTTGAACAGTAAAAGTAGATCCTTCATTTAAATCTTTACTATCAATTATCTCAACCGAAGATACACTACTTGGTCCTACAAACTGATCTGCACCACCAATTTTGCCTGATATATCTTGAGTTACAGTACCATTTATTATACCATTAGTTATTCCCAAGGCAGAATCTGTATGATTATTTGAATTTTCATTGAAATGCCAAACATCGGTATAATCTCCTATCCATACACCAGTTTCATTTTCTTGAGACTCCAATGTGGAATTTCCATAATACATCTCAAAAATAGTATCTGTTAGTGGGGAAAGTAAAGGAAGTCGAACCCACGCTACTAACTGAGCATGTGTAGCATTATACGTTTGATTAAACACTTCTATCTCATGATCTAACCATTGACTTCCATTATAGAAAGCAATATCATCACCATCTGGTTGAGTTTTATCATGTAAATCTGTATCGAAAATTGAAACTAATACTGGAAAATTTAGAAGGTCATTTGAACCAGAAACCTTTGTATGATCAATTGTGATTTCCTTATGATATTTGAAATATTCTGGTTTTAATTGAATTTTTTGTACTCCAATGGTATAAAATGAATGGGGGTTATATTGATTGTTATATTCTGTTGCAATCCAGTCTGAGGACAATGCTCTATTGATTATTCTTATTTCGTCAAGTGTTCCATTTAAAGAGTATGTATCAGGAGAAAGTAATAAATCATTTCCATTATCAATATTACCTAAAGAACTTACATCTGTTCCACTTCCTATCTCTGTTCCATCTTTATAAATCTTTAATAAATTTTCAGATTTATCCAAAACTCCTACTATATGAATCCAGTCTTTATTGCTTATTGGATAAATTGAAGGAGATGAATATACGGTTGATCCATCTGAAACACGGAATTCTAAAGTTGAACCTTCCCAATTTGTCTCAAAATCATAACCTGCTTCACTATCAGTAGTGGCACCCTTATAAAGAGGAAGTTGATAATTGCTGGTGTTACCATTAAATTTTAACCAGTAACTAACAGTAAAACTATTTGTACCAAAGTCAAGATGCCCGTCTGATGGATCTCCTATTGCTACCTGATCATTATTTCCATTAAATTCATAAGACCCGTCTATTTTACCTTCAATTCCTTGATTGATATCTCCAGATAATATACCATCAACATTATAATTAGAAGAATCCCGTGCATTTCCTGAATTTTCATTTAGGTGCCAGACACCTTTATAATCATCATTCCACACTCCTGAAGGGTTTTCGCATGGTCCCATAGTTGAATTTCCATAATACATATATAGAATTGTATCAACTATAGGAGAAAGTGATGGAATTCTGACCCATGCAACTAAATGAGCATGAGTTGAATTATATGTTTGATCAAAGGTCTCAATTTCATGATCCAACCATTCAGAGCCGTTATTAAAAGCAATATCATCCCCATCTGCTTGAACTTTATCATGTAAATCAGTATCATAAATAGAAATTAGAAAAGTGAAATTAATGAGATTTTTTGTACCACTAACCATTCTATGATCAATTGTAATTTCCTTATGATAAGCAAAATATTTTCTACTTTGTGATGTTAAAGGTTTTTGTAGTTCATCTTGACTTAAATCCTCTTTATTTGTATCAAAATAACTGAAGCTTAAAAACAATAAACTAGATTGTATTACTAAAAGCGAAAGAAATAAGAAGAAAATGAACTTGATTTTACCTCTATGATTTTGGTTTTTAAACATAAATTCCTCAACTTATATGGTTATTAAATAAAAATACCAAGATGATCAGATAGTGATATAGATATTTAAATCATATGTGATTTTTCAATAGCACTTTCTTAATTAATACAATAAAATAAGCAAATATTTATTACATGGTAGGAGAGTGGTCATATTTCAACGACTTCGTCAGACGCCTGATACAAAAAATAATAGAACCTTAATTCGATATCATCTAATTTGCGTTAATTAGACATTATACATCCAGTATCATTCCTTTTTGATGACCTATTAGCATATAGATGACCCATGGTTCCACTTACAGCAATAATGATTATGAATGTTAAGCTTAAGCCGCTAACACCCAATGCGGTACTAAGAGTTATTACTGTGGCTATTGTACCAATAAAAACTAATAAATTATATCCCGGAATTCCCTTAGAAGTATTATTTCCTGTCTCTTTTAGAATCCATACTTTGGAAGAACCAATATTTCCAAATGTATCTTGAGCATAGAATCTTAAAGTATAATTCCCATCCGAAAGGTTATCCCAGTATGTTTGTTTGATACTCCCTATGTTTTCAGAGAAGGTAAAATTCGTTTTACCATTATCTAAGGTATACCATGTAGAATTTAAAGATAATTCCTTTACTGTGATATTGAAATTAGGAGGATTATTCCCAAAATTATCACCATTTTCAGGTGTAATAATTGTAATAATTGGCTTAACGTTGTCTTGGATGGTAATTGTAATATTAGCTTCGCAATAGTTCATATTTTCATCGTAAGCTCGAATTGTAATATCATAGCTTTTTAAAGTAAGAAGATTAGTATTTGTAATCAATCCATCTTTATCAATATTAAAATTGTGAGTATCATTTATCCAATATTGATAAATTTCGATATTGTCAGAAGCATTCACATTATATCTTAGTGATTCTCCGAGATTTAAAACTTGGTCTTGAGGTATTTGATCCCAGGTCGGGGGGATGTTATCTCCCTTCTCAAAATAGCATGGGTAGAAATATGCTTTATCCATAGCATTAGATGGAAAACCATGAACCCCTACTTTCCAGACATCATAATTATCCCCAGTAAACCCAAAAACCCAAGGATAATTCCATTCAACAAGAGATTTTTGGATCTTATTGTATAATTGTTGTCGAATACTTGGATTCGGTTCTAAGGTAGCTTGTTCCATCCATTTTTGTACTGTAGCATTATTAAATTGAGCACCATTAGATGCAACAGATCTGTTTGTAAATAATGGATTTATGTAGTCGGATCCATCATTATAATCCGGAATCCATCCTATCCAGTATAGTCGCAAATCATTTCTAGTAAATCCTGCCATCCCATAGAGCGAAAAAACGAAGTTTGCCCAGGTCGTACCGGCATCTGTCACGGTTATACCGATCTCTGCCAAATTATCGCGAAGCACATCATAAATATTTGCTCTTACAGGGTTATCGGCATTATAGGTGTAATTGTAAGTAAGTAAGTTTGCACTTTCCCATGCTGAGTCATTAGTAACATCCGAAGGTGGTGTAATTCCACCGAATACATTATTGTCTGCTGTGTATGCCTCTTGCATAGCGTATCGTGCTTTAGTAACATTAAATGTCGCCACATTAAAGGAATAGTTCCAGAATTCGACTCCTTTTGGTATAGGAGATTTCATCCTGTATCCAAAACCGCTCAAAACATTTTGAAGTGTATAGTTATAATCAAAAGCATAGGAGATTGCCTTTCTAACAAGTCTTGGAATTTTTTGACAATTCATTCCTAAATATGATGTATCAAAATTTGAACCAACATGTTTTAATACAAGATTCGGTGTGGTATTATAAGTATTAAGCATACTTGTCCTGGGAGTCAATAAAATATCAGTATCTCCAGATAACATTGCGGTGTTCCTTGCATCTGAGTTAGGAATAACATCGAAAATTAATTGATCGAAGTATGGAGCTCCACGGTAATAATTTTTAAAGGCATTAAAAGTAACCTGGACATCAGGTTGATAAGATTTATAGATCCATGGCCCAGTTCCAACAACCGTCCCACTTGTAAGATCTATATTATCACTAAATGGAGCTGAACCTGCCTTAATAATCATAGAACCCTCAAAACATAATAATGGTAAAAGTGGACCATAAGTAGTATTTAATACGAATCGAACAGTATAAGTATTGATTTCAACTACTTTTTTAATAATATTTATAACTTTACCATAGGCAGGATCATAAACTGTATATAATCCTGCCGCTTCAGCCTTATTTAATCTCATTAAATTACCTAATCTATTAAAGGTCCATACGACATCAGTAGCGGTAAATTTAGCTCCATCTTGAAAAGTAACATCTTGTCTGAGAGGAACGGTATAATTATTTCCAAACCATGTACCAAAATCTGAAGCTAATCTTGGAATTATTGAAAGATTAGGATCACTCAAGTTATATGCGTATAATCCTTCCAAGCAGTTATCGAGTACGTTATAAGAAGCACTATCCCATACATTTTGTGGATCAATAGTTACTGGCCCTGCTCCTGTAGCAACTATTAAGGTCTTATTAGCTCCACCTTCAGAACTTCTTATAGGATCCTTTATGACACTGTTTGTTGTAGTTTGATTTGTATTAGAAACATTTCCTACCTTCCACATCATGTTAAAGATAAAAACGGTATTTAAAGTTATTAATAACACTAAGATTACTAATAAGGATTTCTTGTCTTTCCAATTTGCCATAAATTTCACTTTTTTGCTGATTTTATAAAATCCTTAATGAAATTATAAAGAAATGTTATTTATACCTAAATTTATTGTAATGTTAAATTTTAAAATATTTTGGGTCATATAGTTCTCTTCAAAAATATTTTAGTAAAATTCAGATAAGTTGTCCCGTTTATGTCTTTATTTCATTAAAGAATATTTATTATAAAATCAGTTTCGTTTATAAATTTATATATTTAGACAAATGTGTAAAACTAATTAACTCTAACAGTTAAAAGAAGAATTAATAATGATATTAGCAAGTTTATGGTTGTATATTTGTTAAATCTTCTAAAAGCATTATGAATATAATATTAAAACACTTGAATATCGGAAAGCAAAATGATACTATTCCAAGTCGATTTTTCACACCAATAAAAAAAGGGGCACTAGACAGAACATCTCACCTTTAAAAGAGATGCGAGAGCTATATTATGAATTAGGAGGATGGGACAAAATAATTGTTTTTTCCAAATCAGATATTATTTATGATAAAGATACCGGTCGTATGTGACAAAAGAGATTTTTCTTGTATTTTTATCTCGATGGAACTGTACTCTCTTAACAGGATATGGAACCGTGGAAGACAATTTAAACATAAGTGTATCTAAATTTTCAGCAATTAAAGGAAAAGTAAAAGTACCGTCATCAGATTCTACTTCAATGTAAATTGAATTGCTTTTAAGAAATACTTTTAATTTATAGAGTCCCAAAGAGGAGGTATATTCTCCTTCTATCTCATAAAAAATATCCAAAATCCGATACTGATCAATTAACGATTTGGGATCTTTATCAAGCATAAGGGAAAATGCACACATTCCGATAATTCCAACAATCCCCATATCATCATTTTCAGCAACACTTACTGCAAGATTTGATTCTGGGATAAATCCAAAAAAGGAAGTACTGACACCTAATCCCCCACCATGGTGCATAATGGTATGATCAAACACATCCTCTTCTTTTACCCAACCAAAACAATATTTTGGATTCTTTCCATATCCATAAAGACTATTTATCTTTGGAGTACAAGCAATTTCAATTGATTCTGGGGTGATCAATCTTTTTTCTTTAAAACTCCCGTTCTTAAGAAGGAATTTTCCGTAATTCGCTAATTCATGCATGGAAGTATAAATTCCTCCCGGTGCTTGAAGTTGCTTTGAAAAAGGTAGCTTTGGATGTTCTAAATGTCTCTCTTCTCCTTTTCCTTTATGAAGATACCCTCTGATATAATTTTCTGAAGGATCTTTTTCTAATGTTTCTCTGTTTAATGTAGTACGATTCATATCCAAAGGATCTAAGAGTTTTTCTCTTAAAAAATTCTCAAAGGATTTTCCAGTTATTTTTTCTATGATTAATCCTAAAATAGTGTACATATCATTATTATAAAAAAATTCTTCACCTGGCTTAAAGTATATTTCATCTTTAGTATGAGTAATATAATGTAAATAATCCTCTTGGGATGTTACGGGATAAATTCTTTGGTAGTCACCAAACGAAATCGCAATTGGAGACCATTGTCCGTCAACCGAAGGTATTCCGCTGCTATGAGATAAGAGATGAGCAATTGTAATATCTTGATGGCTTAGAAAAGGTTCTAATTCTAAATAGTTGCATACAGGATCATCTATGTTTAATAGCCCTTCTTCTTGCAACTTAAGTATTAGTAGAGCGGTAAAAGATTTTGAGATACTTCCTATCCCTATTAATGTGTCTTGAGTCATTGGAAAGTTCTCTTCGAGATTTCGCGCACCAAATCCCTTTTCGTATATTATTTCCCCATTATGTACTATGCTTATAGCAAGACCTGGTACCTTAAACTTTTGCATAAGCATTGTGATTATATCATGTAACTTTTCAAATTTATTCTTCATAATCTTTACATTTCCTAATGGTAAATATTGTCGTAATGTTATAGTATTATGTTGTTACTGATTTAATGATTACTGTTTGGGATATATGGATTTTTATTTTTATCTTTAAAAGATTTATAAAATGTTAATATTAAATTCAATTTATGGATTTGGATTAAAACATGGAAGCTAGGTTGATTTTTTATCTTCATATTTTTCAGCTAAATTAGGTAGTAAAAGATATACGACCAAAGCATAAAAAGGTATTAAAGAAAGTTCCACAAAAATCGAAAGAATAAAAGGAAATTTTGGTCCAAATAAATCCCAAGTAATTCCTCCAAAGATAGGTCCAACAAAACTTCCAAGAAACATAAAAAAATCTCCCATCCCTAAAGCTTTTCCACGATATAAACGTGAAATTCTACTGAGAAGATTTTGAAAAATTAACCCTTCACTAATAGAAATGGCCATATCCACCAACAAAATAAGTGAAAAAATCCATAAATTATAAGTATTTATTAAAAACCATGTAGTAATTGCCCCAATAACACTAGTAATCAAAATTCCAATAAATGGATGAACTTTATCAACAATCTCTCCTAATTTAGGTGCAAACAATGTAGCAATAATTCCTGCGGGGAGATATGCCAACATTGCGAGAATAATATTTGGTTCAATATTTTCAATGATATAAATATTAAGAAATGGTTTTGCTATATTGGAATTGATATTACTTAAGAATAATACAAACATTAAAAAACCAATTCCTATTAAAAGACTCCAATTTCGGGGCTTCTTTTCTTTAATTTCATCCTCTGAGTTATTGTTTTTTAAATTAGCATCAATTTCTTCGAAAATGGGAATGATATATAGATAAGAAGTCCATTAGAGGTTGAGAGAAATATACCTGCGAGTGTAAACCCTAAGATTGTCCCAATTACCTGTCCTATGGCATTATATGAATTACGTTTTCCATATGCTTGAGAACGATTATCTTTATTGGACTTCTCGGCTATTAATGTATTAAATGGAACCCAAAACACTCCCGCCATAAAACCAAGAGTAAAAATTCCTATTCCTAGAAATGTGATAGAATTAAGATAAATTGCGAAATATATCATAAAATACGAGATGGCTCTTCCTAGGGACCCTATAAGAATTAATCTTGATTTTGAACGAACTTTATCAGTGATAACTCCCGTAATAGCCCCACTTATTGTACGTCCTAAAACTTGAGAAGCAATCAATAAACTAATTTCAAATGCAGAAGCATTCATATCAAGACGAGCAATAATTGGGACTAAAAATCCTATAAAGAAAAAACCTAAACTATTTAGGATAATTATTTTTAGCATATCATTAAAGTCTGGAGTGAACCGACTTTCATCAGTGGTTAAGAAATCCATCTTTTCCATATAAATTGCGTTAATATTAAATCTATTTTAAGGTTTTATACATATCTTAATTAAGTTATTAAAAACATTTAAAAATCTAAAAGGTTGATTATATCTAACAATTCAGGGATTTTCATTATCTCAAAATCGGGTTTAATATTATTTGGATTATTAGATTGTTTGTTTTTTACCCAGATAGCTTTCATCCCATAATCCTTCGCTCCTATTATATCTGTCTCTAAAATATCTCCTATATGAACGGCTCTTTTCGCCTTTGTTTTTAGATTATTTAATGTTCTCTTAAATATTTCTTTATGAGGTTTATATACTCCAATTTCATCTGAATAACTTAAGATATCAAAAATCTGGAGGATTTCTCGCTTTTCTAAAGCCTTATTCAAAATTTTCCCAGGTGTTATTCCAGTATTTGAAATTAGACCTATTTTATATTTGTTTGAGAGCGTTTCTAAAGTGAATTTTACTCCTTTTTTCAATAATGGAGGATCTTCTAATAAAACAGTTTCAAACCTGTCAATGAGATTCTTTTTTACTTCTTCTTCTAAGGTTATATCAAGATATTTTAATAGATTTTCCAATCTCTCTTCAGTATAAATGTGTCTATATTCGATCTCTTTGATATTTATCTCATAAAGGTAAAATGTTTTTTCAAATGCTTTTTTTAATCCATCATAGGATATAGAATAGTCATACGTTTTTATCGTATCAATAAAAATATCAATTCTCTCATTAAAATAAGAGTGATTTTTAATGATTGTATTTTCTTTTTTCTTGTTCTCAAACCACATATCTCTTGTATAACTATAACGTTTAGTATCTTTATATTTTCCGTCTACATAGAATTCTTGTTCTAAAACACCTTCGAATTTAAATCCCACTTTTTCAGCAACTTTCCATGAACCGATATTATCAAGGATAATTTGGCCACTAACTTTATTCAAGTTAACCTCCTCAAAAGCATATTGCAATAATAACTTGGTGGCTTCAGTAGCGACCCCTTTCCCCCAATAATTCTTATCACCAATTTGTAAAAATGCATTTGCCCATCGATTAAACCATTTAATGTCTCCAAGTCCGGCTGCACCAATTGGTTTTTTATCCTTTTTATGCCAAATGGTCATAACAATAAATTCAGGAGCTCCATTCCTTTCATGTGGCTCTAACCACTTCTTCACATCCTCAAGGGTGTTTGGGAGAACATTTCTGGCATAATGTCTTACATCAGGATCATTAGACCATTTGCACATTAATTCAACCCATTCTTTACTAGAAGGAACTAAATCTAAATTTTCTCCACGAATAAAAGGAAAAGCATGGCTTTCAAAATTTTTTTCTTCTGACATACTACATCAATTTTTACGATATCTATTTATAAATTATCTTAATTAAATTAAATTTTAAAAATTCATTACAATTTTTATGTATTTAATTGATTAATTTTATCTCTTAATAAATAATTTTCGAAGGATGACCTTATGGATTTAAATAAAATAATTGAAAGCTTCGGTGAAAGATATACAGAAAATATTGCTTTTCTTCAGAAAATAATCGAAAAATTAAATTTAAATTTGAATTCAAAAATTCTAGATATTGGTACTGGGGGTGGAAGAATGGCGGTAATTTTAGCTTTAAATGGATATAATGTAGTGACTGGAGAACCAGAAGGACATGAGTGGGGTGAATGGCAAGATCTAGCGAAAGAGGCTGATGTGTTATCTTCCATTCGATTTCGTTACTTTAGAGCCGAGTCTTTACCTTTTGAAGAAAATTCTTTTGATGCTATTTTTCTTTTTGGATCATTACATCATATGGTAGAAAGATATGAAGCATTACAAGAATGTGTAAGAGTAGTGAAAAAAAGTCAAGGATACATTGTGGTAATAGAATTTACTCCAGAAGGAATCAAAAGTATAAAGAAAAGACATAATACTCATCCTGATGCTGTAGATCCACGAGATTATCTTAAAGATCGTTCTCTAAAAGTAGAAATTGTACAAAGTTCAAAGTTAAATGCCTATATATTTAACCCATAAGATTTTTATAGGCAAATCATCATTTATTTAAACAAAATTTAATTTATAGATAAAAAAAGGTTAAAAATGGCTCAAGGTAATGGATTTTCAGAAGAAGAAATAAGTGTAGCAGCTTATTATGTTTGGGAAAAGCAAATGGATTATGAAACCTTATGTTGGTTATTAGCGGAACGAGAATTATATATTCAAAATAATTTTCAAAAGCCTCCAAGGACTTTAATAGGACAAAGATAGTGATTTAAGATCAATTTTTATGGATGAAAATATCTGAATTAATTATTAACTCAATTTTATTTTTTCACATATTTATCTTCTAAAATTTTGATTATTTCAGCCTTTTTATTTGATGATGAGACAGGTATATCATTATCGTTACAAAATTTCCTTAATGCATTAACAGTCCATCTATTAAAATCAAGATTTATTTGCCTTTTTCTATTCTCTTTGAAATTTTCTGAAGGGGAGGAGAGATTTTCTAAAATTTCAATTGCTATAACTTTATTTATTTCTTTATCAATATGAATCCTCAATTTATGATTATTAATTTCTACTAATGTGCTTGCTACATCGTCTATTTTCTCCCATTCCACCTCTTCTACTACTTCACCGAAGATCTCAGATTTTTTTGACACCAAGCCATATAAATTACTTTTACCTAATAATAAATGTTTTCGTTGGAACCCTTCTGGGATTTCCATATCAATAATTTTTTAATAACAAATCTGGATTTTGGATTTGAGTTTGGATATTATTTGTACAGCCAAATTTTAGTTGAGAATTGTTATATTGGATCGATTTCATAGGCTCTTTAATTGCTATTGAATTTTCAGAAAGATGAGAAAGAGATTGCTTGAGGGACTTTTGAGACGTATTTGATATTTCATATCGTGGTGTAGATTCCCTTTCTGGCTCTTTTTTGGTAAGATTTAAATGAAATGTTTGCAGAAATTCTTTAGGTTCATCCCCTTGATCTATAGACACAATTTTACACCTATGAAAATTAGCTTCTTTTACCAATTCTTTTTGCAATTTGGAGGCAACTCTTGAAGCAATGAATTTTTTTCTAACATTTGACTCAACACCCTTCCAAATATATATTCTCCGGACATCTTCTTTGACGATAGATAAGTATAACGGCATCATCTTTAAATAAAGATTCTCCGTTATCTTCAATAAATTCCTCTTCAGTTATGTTTAATCGTTTTCTATGTCCGCTATCTAAAAGGTCAAAGATCATAAAATTAGTATAATTTTCCAAAATAATCATTCATTTTCCCTTGTTATCGATAGTATAATGATAAATAACAGGTATTTAATTATTACTAAAAAAATAAAAGAGGGTAATGATTTTCACTTTTTTCTCTGTCTTTTACATATTTATTTAAGATTTTCTCTTTTTAGCTACTTTCATTAAATTCTCTAAAAATTCAATCTGATTAGAAAAATCACATTTTATCGCATTTTCAGGACACTTTAGATCACAAATATAACATCTATCACAATCTTTAGTCCACTTTGGAAAAGGATCAAGAGTTATTGAATTCCATGGACATATTTGAGCACATAACCCGCATTTTGTACATTTTTCTTCAATTAGATGGAATTCAGGAAACCATTTTTGAATCCCTTTCCAAGACCACATCCTTGCAGTTTTATTTTGTTTCTTCCATAAGTCCTCTTTTTCTTTTGGATTTTCTTCTAAACATTTTTGAATCAAATTCTCTCCAAAAACTCTTGCTTCTTGTAGTTCATTCATATTTGGATGATCAAGAGAAGAAGGAAGCCATCCATAATGACTATTTGAGTTACTTTCCTTCGCATACATCTGGTGTACATCCCAACCTATCCATTTATCACATGCATCAATGATTTTTATTCCCTTTTTCATTAAAATTTCTTTCATTTGATATAATGTACTTCCGGGATTTCCCCCACTTGTGCAAAAAAGAAACCCTAATTTTTCATTAAGGTTAGGTAATTTTTGTAACTCGAAAAGTATATGGTATGGTGGATGGAAATAATAAACTGGAACACCAAACCCTAAGAGATCAAATTTCTCAAAGGGAAAAGATTGTAAAATCCTTAAATCCTTTTCATATTTAGTTAATTGTACTAAGGAACATTGGTTTTTCCCTTTTCTTAATCCACTGGCAATAGCTTCGGCAACCTTTTTAGTATTTCCAGTGACTATTTGTGAATAATAGAACAAAGCACTTTTTATCGAAACTTCCATTCTATAAAAAAATAAATTATGATTTTTTTAAAATCTAATTCCTTTTTAAATTTTAAATTTTAAAGCAAAAAACAAAAGTATTGTAAAATCGTTATACTCCCTTCTTTTTTATTGAATTTAAAAAAATCTTAAGACCCATAAAAAAATCTTGGATCTGATATCAAAAAAATGTATGATTCTCTAAAAAAATATGATGGCAAAGTATATAGTGGAATGAAAATCGGAAATTCCCATTTATGGAATTATAATAATGGAAAATGGTATGAAGTAAAAGAATCTCCAGAAAGATGGAATATACAATTCAATTGCGTAAAAACAAGAAGTCACCAAGCTCCTGAGAATTCTGGTGCAAAAGTAGGTACAAAATATCATTGGTATATCCTCGCAGATCAAATTGCTACAAAGATGGAAAGTAATTCTTATCAAACTTCAATGAATGGCTTAAAATTTAAAATAGGTCATAAAAGACCTCATTGGAAAACATTTAGTTATAATTATCCCGAACAAGATTCTTATAAACAAAAAATAATTAAAATCTTAGAAGAAACACTTTTGAGATTAAAAAACGAATAAAATTTATTTTCTTAAGAACAGATCATTTAATTTCTAAAATATTATCATTTAATTTTTTAGGTACCCATAATTCCTTTTATCATTAAAAAAGTCATATATTGATAAGCAATGATAAAAGAACTTGAGGAATTTCCTTTAATTATTGAAATTGAAGTTGCGTGGGGTCATATGGATGCATATCAACATGTAAATAATATTATGTTTTTTCAATATTACGAATCTGCTCGAATTGCTTACTTTAATAAAATTGGCTTTTTAAAAAGCAAGCAAGATACGAGTATTGGTCCAATTTTAGCTAAAGCTTCATGTAAATATATAGCTCCCTTAAAATATCCAGATACTATTTCTGTTGGAGTAAAAGCAACAAATTTGAAGGAGGATCGCTTTAATATGTTCTATCGGATAATAAGTCATAAAAGTAATTCTATAGTTGCTGAAGGCGATTCTTTAGTAGTTTCCTATGATTATGATAAGTCAAAATCAGTATTACTACCAAAAAATGTTATACAAAAAATAAAATCTATCGAAAAAAGACTTTAAATTAAAAACCTTCAAATTTTTTAAATTAAATTGTTTGATCTTAGATGATGAATTCATGAGAGAAGAAAATACTTGGAAAACTCGTCGTCAAAAGTTAATTGAAATTTTAAAGGAAGAAAAGGAAATCACCAATTTAAAAGAAATAATGGGAATGCTTGAATATTTTAGCATTAAACGCCTTGTGAAAGATATAAGAAGTATAACAAAAACCTTGCAAGGTGAAGGTTATACTCTACTAGCGAGTCCTCCGCAATGCAGTGATTGCCATTATTTTTTTCCAAAAAAGAACTCAAAATTCCGGATACCATCAAAATGTCCCAAATGCAAAAGTGAAAGAATTTTAATGCCAAAATTAAAGATTGAAAAGAAATAAATAATGAAAGTTAAGACTCTTCCAATATTTCTTTAACTTCTGGCTCTCGCTTTTTATATTCTTTTATTAATTTTTTATTATTTTTATTGATATAAATTAAGATCTTTGTTATTCCAAATTCATGAATTTTTTCAAAGAAAGTTTCATTGCTTTTATAGAATATTTCAGGAGGATTATTTTTTTCTTGTATCCATATTGTCCTTTCTTCTTCTCCATTAAATTTTTCATCATTATTTTGAGTTAATTTAACCGGTGGAACTTTGATTTTCATATAACTCGTAAAAACATTTTTAGGGGTATGTACGAATATATCATTAGGATTTTGTTCGATTAAATCGTTTAATATATTTTGAATACGATATTTAAGAAGATCTGTTTCATATTCTGATTTAGACGTAAATATTGCATATTTTTTAATTGAGTAGAGCTTTTTACGATAAAAAATTGAATCAATACCTCTAAGGAGGAAATTTTTCTCAGAAGTAGGTTTAATTTTCTTCTGAACCTCTCTAAATTTATTTAAAAGAGCAAAATCTGTTAATTCATATAATTCTTGAGAATTTTCTTCGTTTGCTAAAATTTGATTAAGACTTTTTTTATCTGAGAACTTGGGAAAATCAAAATCCTTAATGACTTGATGAGCTGTTAAAGTCAACATATAAGTAAAATATGAGCTTGTTTTATGAGTATATACCCTATCATGCAAGGAAAATCTAGAAATAATGAAGTGTTCAATATCTCTGATTGCTTTGGTATCAATAACTATTCGCGTGTTCTTATATACTCTAAAATTGTTCAGCAAATACTGATAATTTACATTTCCAAACCCCACGCCAGTAAAAAATGAATCTCTCAAGATATAATCTAATCTATCAGCATCCAATTCCCAGTTTATAATTCTATTTAAAATAATATTTTCTAAATCATTCCCCTCGATTAGATTGCAGATTTGTTCAAAATCATATCCATTTTCCTCTAAAATCTCCTTTATATATGAATTCCTTATAATATACGCTCCAAATTTTTCATGTGAGAGTTTAAAGAAAAAGGGTAAATCTTTTAAGAGAAAATCTTCCCGCTTGCCATAAAATTCAAGTGAATGAGAAAAAGGAAAATGTCCAATATCATGCAAAAGAGCAGCCATTTTTAAATTATTTACACTCTCCTCATCAAATAGATCGGTATTCTGTTTTTTTAGGACATTTGAAATTACATCGGTAAGGAAAAACACTCCAAGGGAATGAGTAAATCTACTATGAGTTGCGGTAGGATAGACATAATGTGCTAATCCTAATTGGTTTATATATCTTAACCTCTGAAATAAAGGGCTATCAATTATCCTAGATTCTACCTGATTTAATTCAATTAAACCGAATATAGGGTCATTAATTTTTCGAACCATAAATTGATTCAATACTGCTTGATGTATTCTTCAATAAAGCCTTCTTTTCTTAATTCTTCTAGTATCTCTTCGAAATTATACTTTGTAAATAAATCTGG
This sequence comes from Promethearchaeota archaeon, assembly GCA_037386725.1. Classification (GTDB taxonomy): domain Archaea; phylum Asgardarchaeota; class Lokiarchaeia; order Sigyniarchaeales; family SOKP01; genus JARRLT01. Next base: position 13,229 of record JARRLT010000036.1, on the reverse strand, counting down.
TTTTAATTTCATTATCACATTTTTGATTTTTTCGTTGTCTTTATTTTTGATATACATATCTTTATAAATATAAAGGACGCTGGCCAAGAACTCGAACTTTTTTAAATCTTTCCCCCAATTCACGTATAAATTTTTCACTCTTTGGAGTATTTCAAGTTCTTCTTCTTTCAATTCGATCTCTGGTAATGTTTGATATGTTTCTTCTGGGATCTCAGCTAATGAATAATAAATATCGGTTAAATCTGGAGAGTATGGTCCATATTTATAAAAATTGAATTTAGTATTAAGCTCTAATCCCATTTTATTTAAAAAATAAAATACTTTTTGTATAATTAGTCGTTTTTCAAAATCTTCTTGTATTTTTAAGTCAATGCTTAAATGATCGCAAATTTGTTTAAATTTAATTATTGTTTTTATTGACATTTTAGTTAATTCATTTTATTATTTAGTTTATTCTCTACACACGAGGTTTTGTTAGAAATATCTATTCTTATATTAATAATAACACTGTAAGAGTATTTTTTAATTTTTATCATCCAATTAATAATTGGTAAGTTGGATCGGTTTTCCTCTCTTTATTTGAAAAAAGAAGATTCGGAAGTATAAAATACACTAAGAATAAGTCTCTATCATTTGTTTTAATAAAAAATAATGAAAATTATTCTATTATTGAATAAATTATAACCATTCATTAGAAATAGCATAGAATTGAAATTATTCAAAACCAAAGAATACTCCCTTATAAGATTAATTAGGAGGATGAGGGGGAATCTGCTGAGGATGTTTCCAGCCTGAGTATTAATTATCTATTTTTCTCACTTTTAAGTGAGGGACGAACCGAAGAAAAAATTAAGGATTGAAAATCTGCCGAAAAACTATATAAAAAAATTAAAGAAAAGTTTTGGATAAAATATAAATTGAAATTTGGGTAGAAGATAAGGTTACAAGAGAGCCTCTAAGTCTTCAAGGAATTTCTTGAATTGATGCATTCCTAATTCCCAAAATTCCACTGTAGTAACATCTAGTCCTACTATTTCACCAAGTTCCTTTGGGGAAAGACTACTTCCTGCTTTTAGAAGCTCTTTATATTTAGGAATAAATGAGTCTCCTTCTTCTTGGTATTTTTGATAAAGAGCATAGACAAACATTTGACCATACACATACGGGTAATTATAGAACCGGAAATTTGGCATAAAATAATGAGGCTTCATAGCCCATTCCCATTTCATTTCTTCGAACCAATCAACAGCATCACCATAAACTTTATCTCGGGCACTTTCCCAACTTTTAGCAATAGTTTCTCCATCAATATATTCTCCTTTTTCTATTAAATCATAAAGGGTTTGTTCAAACCATGCCCTTGATGTCACTTGGAAAAGGACCATTCCTGCGTTATCAAGGACACTCGTTAAAATACTTATTTTTTCTTCTTTGGTTTCAGCTTTTTTTAACATAAGATCTGTGAGAAGCAATTCTCCGAATATTGAAGCTGTTTCCGCTACTATCATCGGAGTGTCTGTATTAAGATAAGTTTGATTTCGTGAATATAAATGTCCATGGATTGCATGTCCGAGTTCATGGCCAAGAGTGAACACATCTTTCATTGATTCTGCATAACTTAACAATACAAATGCTGTTTTATTATTATACCAGCTCGCACAAAATGCGCCGTTTCTTTTTCCATCTCGTATTGTGGCATCTATATGATTTTTTGAGAACATATCTTGAACATATTCCCCGAAAGTTTCATCAAATCCTGTATAAGCTTCCAATACTAATTTTTTAGCATTTTTCCATTTATAATCGGGTTCCACTTCAGGTTTAGCTGGTCCTTGAACATCATGACAACCCAATTTTGGTAAACTCATGATTTTGGCTTTAAGTTTCAAATATCGCTGATAGAGGTCAACATTATTTTCGATGGTCTTTAACAGATTGTTGATAATCCTTTGCTCAGTATCATTAATTAACAGACTATTCTCCATAGGATTCTTATAATTTCTACGCTTTACGATCTTCATCCAGTCTGAACAAATACTTCTTAAAGCCATGGCAAAGATTTTATCATCTTCCCCAAGCTTTCCATATATAGCTTTATTGGCTGATTCACGAGTTTTCCTATCTGGATGTGTAATAAGTCCGTTTGCTTCTCCATAAGATAAGATTTTCTCTTTTCCCTCAACCTCAACTTTGAATTTGCGGGTGTTCAACCAAACGCTCTGAAGTTCACTCCAGTTCTTTACTCCAAACTGATCTTTTTCGAGAATAATCTGTTCTTGAGCTTCTGGTAACTTGTGAGGTGCAAATCTGCTCAATTTCTCAAGATAATGATGACAATTTTCTAAAATTGGGTCTTCTAATAGTTCTTTCTTGGAATATATTAATTTACTAAGTTCTAATTCCAAAAATGTTAATTTTTGAAGCATTTTTGTTTGGAAATCTTGATATCTATTGTATAACTGCTGATTTTGGGGATCTGTCATTTTTGCACTGAAGTTTAATGAACAGTATAACCTAAGTTCTTGTAATTTAGTATAAAAATCTTCTTGTTCTTTTATTACATTTAATATCTTTTTTGGTGTTATATCCGAAGAATTGATCTTTCCCTTATAATCTTCTACAAATTTATCTGCCATTTCTTCTAATTTCTTCATATCCTCCTTAATTTTGGGATCATCAGATTTTGTATAAATTTCTGAAAGGTTCCAACTTATTTCATTATCACTCAATTCTTTTCAATCTCTTAGATTTTTTTAGTTGATTAAATATAATAAAATAACATCTTTACAAAACTTTTTCAATTTAATTTAAACTAATTTTTAAATATTGAAATCTTCTATAATTTGTGATACCTTCTTGGATTAGTTTTTTAGTCATTCTTGGATTTATTCTAATCTTTTCAAATAAAGAGTTAGGAATTGTCTTAATTATCGCTTCAATCTTTTTTGGACTGTTGGCTCAAGTCGATATAATTTCTGTTTCAATTAATACTCTTTTGGATCCTAAAAATATAATCTTGGCGATTGCGGTGGCTCTTATTCCGATTCTTGGAGGTTTAATGGAAAAATCAGGAAATATGATAAAAGCAATAAAAAAGTTAAATGTATCTGAGAGAGCATCTTTGATGGCAACACCAGCTTTATTTGGACTTCTACCCGTTGCTGGAGGAGCGTTAATGTCTGCTCCATTAGTGGATCAAATAAGTCCAGAAATGAAAAACGATAAAAAAATTGCGATTAATGTCTGGTATCGACATATTTTAATTTTAATATATCCTTTATCTTCCACCTTAATTATTTCAAGCCAAATTGCTAAAATTGGTCTTTATATGATGGCATTTACATTGATACCTTCTTTTTTTCTGATGTTTATTGTAGGATATTTTACAATGATAAGAAAGACAAAAGAAAAAATTGTAAATCATACCAGAGATATCAAGGGAGCCCTTTATCTTCTCATTCCCGTTTTGATTGCACCCTTAATAGACTTTCTTGGAAGAACCTTTGTTCCATTTATAATTCCTGAAGCATTCCTTTTAGTTGGCCTAATTATTAGTATCGGAATTGGCTTATGGATGGCTGGATTTTCACTTCTAAAAGTTAAAACTATTTCCAAAGAAATGAAAATATGGCGTTTTCCTTTATTAATTATTGGAATGTTTTTATTCTTAAATGTTTTTAAAAGTTCAAGAGTAGCTATTGAAATAAGTGCTTTAAGTTTTCCTTTAATAATCTTTATCATATTCGGATTTTTTCTGGGATTCGCAACTGGTCGAACTGAAGTGCCTATGTCAATTTTAATTCCATTATTTTTTGTTCAATTTGGTTTTTCAGTAATGCCCTTATTCGATTTTTCTTTAATTTACACTGCTACATTTTTAGGTTATTTAATTACTCCAATACATCCATGTGTTGCCTATTCTATAAATTATTTTAATACCAATTATAAAGAAACCCTTAAAGAGTTATTGCTTCCAACAATTATATGTCTTGGAATTGTATTTTTAGTATATTTTCTTAGTATACCTTTCAATCAAATTTAATTGATTCTTATAATATAAAAATAAAAAAGAGAAAAAGAGAAAAAAACCTAAACTTTTACTACCCAATTGTAATAATCTTCTATTTCAAGTCTTTGAATTCCAGTTAATAATTTGAAGATTTTATTTGTAATTTCTCCAGGTTTACCTTCATTGTACGTGATCTTTTTATCTTCAAAAGCAACAGAAGCAATTGGTGTAATAACAGCAGCAGTTCCCGCACAAAAAACTTCAGTGCAGTTACTTTCAAAAATCTCTTTGTAAGAAACATCTCTTTCCTCAACTATTATTCCTAATTGTTCTTCTGCTAACTTCATTACTGATTTTCGATTAATTCCCTCAAGTATAGTTCCTTTTGTAGCTGGAGTGACTAATTTTCCATCAATCACAGCAAAAAAGTTGGCTGTTCCAACTTCTTCGATATATTCTTTATGAACTGCATCTAAATAGATAACTTGAGCATAACCTTCTTCTTTAACTATTTTTGCGGGTTTCATAGTCCCTGCATAATTACATATAGTTTTACAGTCTCCTGTTCCTCCAGGAGCGGCTCTAGTGTATTTTTTCGTAATTTTAAGATTGATTCCTTTAAAACCTTCAGGAAAATAAGGTCCTACAGGAACCGCAAATATAATCACTTTATATTTATCAGCTGGCTTTACACCTAAAATAGGCCCATCTGCAAACATTAAAGGTCTCAAATATAAGGCTCCTCCACTTTCATAAGGTGGTATATACTCTTTATTTGCAATTACGACATTTTTAACAGCTTCAATAAATTTATGTTCATCAAAGGATGGCATTAACAGTCGTTCAGCGCTTCTATTAAATCTTTTGGCATTTTCTTCAGGTCTAAAAAGAACAATTTCCCCATTTTTTGCTCTTAATGCTTTCATACCTTCAAAAATGCCTTGTCCATAATTAAGTACGCATGCTGCAGGATTCATTTTTATAGGACCGAAATCCACAATATTACCTTCATCCCACTTTCCATCCTTATAATCAGACACAAACATTTTCTTGGTTTCAATATAATTGAACCCAAGATTATCCCAATCAATTTTATCTGGTTCCAACTTTATTTAACAACTCTCGTTAGCTAGTGAAATAGTATAAAAATCTTAAAATTATAAATATTTTTAATCAAATTTTAAACTCCAATTCTTTTAAAGAAATTAGTTTTTAGAATATTGACTTTAAAGCATTCAGAGGATTAAATAGATCGAAATATTACCCAAATTATAAATTAATGTAATCTATTATTTAGATACCATTTTTTTATTCAATACTTATGATATGAATAATATGACAGAAAGAGTGGAGGATTTTAAAATTATCTTTGGAGGGCTCGACAATGCTGGAAAAACGAGCTTCTTGATAGCTTTAAGGAAAAAATATAATTTCTTTGAGTCCGTAGAAAATCTAAAACCTACTATCAAAATAGATTATCAGACTTTTGATCTCATGGGTAAAAAAATAGATCTTTGGGATATGGGGGGACAAGAAAAATATCGTAAAATGTACATGAATAAGAAAATCTATTTTGAAGAAACTAATTATTTCTATTATCTAATTGATATTCAAGACGAACTTCGCCTAAATTCTTCTGTTAATTATTTGTATGAAATTTTGGATATTTTTCGGAAAACTAATTATAGTAATGAAGTTATTATTTGCTTTCACAAGTATGATCCAGAATTTTTAGAAAATGATCAATTTAAAGCGCGAACTCAAATGGTAAAGAATTTGGTTTGTACACAGAATGAACAGTTTAAATTTAGATTCTTTAACACATCATATTATAACATTTCCTCACTTTCAAAAGCTTTTTCTTACTCCATGAGTAATCTCTTGAATTTGGAAGAATTAAATTTTCAATTTAAAGAATTTCTTGAGAAATGTGCATGTGATTATATCATACTTTATACAAATACAGGAATAATTTTAGTAGATCAATATAGAGATATTTTAGATCCGAAATCTTTTGAAAAAACGATTAGTGAGCGAATTCAAAGAAATCTTGAATTTTTTCAAAGATTAAATGATGAAGATGCACAAATGAATGAAAGGGTGGTTTTAACAAACGAAAATTTTGAGTATATCAAAAAAATTTCCTTTTCTGAGAGAAAAAATCCAACTGTTATGTATATTGCTACTTTTGGTTCTCGAAAAATACTCAATAAAATTAATTCAGAGATAAATTCTATAGAAAATTATTTGTTGAGAATTAAGATTTAAATCAAGACTAAAATTTAAAAATGGTAATGATTTTTTAGATCAATATTAGTAATAATTATATTTCATAGGTTGCCAGGGTAGCTTAGCTCGGTATTTTACTCATATATTCGTGTAAAATGCGTAATTGAGCGTCAGCCTGCAGAAAAATGCTGCAGTTAGTTGATAACGGGAGTTCAAAGGTGATCAACCTTTAGTTGATAACGGAAATTCTCCCCTCTGGCTTCCCTAATGTCAACCTTTTCATAAAATGTTGAAAACAATTCGTTTATCTTAATTATAAGAGAAATTACGAAAATTCCAAAAACTTTTGAATTGATCTGAGTTATTTGCAAATATGTCCCTTCAAAAAGTAACTATTAAGAATATCCTTGAGAAGTATCAGAAAGGAGAAAAAATTACAAGCATTACTGCTTATGACTATTCTTTTGCCAAAATAGTCGATGAGAGTGGATTTGATATTATCCTCGTTGGAGATTCGCTTGCAATGGTCGTTTTGGGGTATAAAAATACTTTATCGGTTACTATGGATGAAATGATCCACCACACAAAGGCAGTCTCAAGGGGGGTTTCAAATGGATTATTGGTTGGCGATATGCCATATTTATCATATAAAATTGATAAAAAAGATGCTTTATATAACGCTGGAAGATTTATTCAAGAAGCTGGGGCTGAAGCAGTAAAAGTTGAAGGGGGAACTGAAATTTGTTCCACTATTGAAGAAATGATTCAAGCAGATATCCAAGTAATGGGTCATATCGGATTAACTCCACAATCAATATATAAATTTGGAGGATTTTTAGTTCAAGGAAGAACAGCTGAAACAGCAAAAAGGTTGATATTAGATGCTAAAAATCTTGAGAGAGCGGGTGTATTTTCAATCGTATTGGAAAGTATTCCTTGGCAAATTGCTAAATTAATTACAGAATCCGTAAATATTCCTACAATAGGTATTGGTGCGGGTCTATATTGTGATGGACAAATTCTGGTAATTAATGATATGTTAGGGCTTTTTACTGAAATAAAACCTAAATTTTTAAAATATTTTGGAGATGTAGGAAATGCGGTAAAAGACGCTCTAAATAATTATAAAAATGAAGTAATGACTCAAAAATACCCCACTTTAAACTATAGTTACGAATTTCCAGAAAATGAACTTAATGAAATCAACACATGGTTTAAAACGGCGGAAATAGAAAAAGAGGCTTTAAACTTTGAGAAAAATTTAAAAGAGAACTAATTATTTAGTTTACCCTGAAATATATCAAGTTAAGGTTCTCTTATCTTTATATTTTTTATTGAAAAATTTATTAATAGGTTTTACTTTAACATTATAAAAGATATAGATCATAAGTTATTTTTTTATAAAACTCAAAAATTCCTATAATTTGCATTTCAATAAAATTATAAATCCTATTAAAGGTTAATAATATATAGAATATTTTAGATTTTTATATATATAAAAATGGTATTTTGCAAAACTATTTTGGTGGAATAAGTTATGGGAGAAGACTACGATTATTTATTCAAATGCATAGTTGTCGGCGATGGAGGCGTTGGAAAGACTGCTCTTACGCTCCGATTCTCAAAAGGATTCTTTACTGAGGACTATAAGATGACTATAGGTGTAGATTTTCACGTAAAAACAATTAAGGTTGACACTCAAGAGGGAGATACTCTAGCTGCCAAACTTCAGATTTGGGATACTGGTGGACAAGAACGATTTAGTTCTATCAGACCAATGTATTATAGAGGGTCATTAGGTGCTTTATTAATTTTTGATTTAACTTCTATGGCAAGTTTTGAGCATCTACCGCAATGGATTGAAGAAGTAAGAGCAAATGTGCAAAATAATATTCCGTTACTTTTGGTAGGCAACAAAAGTGATTTAGAAGATCAAAGACAAGTTAGCTTAGCAGAAATTAATGATTTTACCAAAAAGTTTGACTTATATTATATGGAAACCTCAGCGAAAACAGGTGAAGGTGTTGGTGATTGCTTTTCTGTTTTAGCATACCTTATGATTGGACAGGGAGTTCCAGATACATTATTATCTGAAGATACGGTATTTTCTCCTGGAAATGTATTGGTTGGAGCACCTCAAACAGTTCAACCAAAAGCATCAATTAATGTGGACCAACCGGTAGCTGAAACATCTACAAATTTTGAACCAGAAGCGGAATATGAATATGATGCTCCTCCAATCCCAGAACCTATTACAAACCAACCTACAGTACAAAGTGCTTCAGAATCTCAGCCTTTATCAGAAAAAAATTTTCAACCTAAAAGTCATAAAGCAGTAATCTTTGACGAGAATGAGGCAATACGAGCTGAAGAAAAGTATGAATATGACGCTCCACCAGTACCAGAAGTGAAAGGGAATTTTAGACCGGAAACTGAATCTCAACTAGATCCAGAAATACCTTTACCTAAGATGGAGCAACCTAAAACATCCAAATCTGTTGAAGAATTTGAATTTAAAATGCCTGATGAAATTATTGATCAAGAGGAGGGATCTAGTATTCCAACTTTCAGTAGTTCAAAAGCCTCAATAAAAACTTTAGAAAGTAGTTCGTTCAGCCCAAAATCTGTGCCATTTACAGCCAGTACTCCTGAACCAGCTCCTGCTCCTAAAGAATTTATTCCTTCAATAGAATCCTCAGAAAAAGATTTAGACTCAGAAATAAGCCCTTTATTATTTACTTCTTCTCAGCCAGGAAATAAACCAACAAAATCCTCAGATTCTTTGGTGGATTATTTACCAAAGCCTATGTTTGAGGAAGAGGATAAAAAGAAGAAAAAGAAGAAAAAAGAAAAGAAGAAAAAGGATAAGAAGAAAGAAAAGAAGAAGGAACTTGAAGAAGAGAAGAAAGAACAACAGAATTTATTCGATGAAATGAGGAGTGTTGGAAAAAAGGAAAAAGAATCAAAATCCAAGGTATTCGTTTAGTGCGAAAAACCCAGCAGAAAGCCAAGAACAGACGGAGAAAAAGGAAGAATCTAAATTAAGAATTATTCCAAATGTTGAAGACTTTGAAACCTCTGATTCAGCACCATCTGAATTAAGTTCTTCTACGTATATACCACAACCCCAACAAGAACATAGACCTGAGATATTTAAAAGGGAAAAACAAACGAGTACTGTAATTTGTCCAAGTTGTGGTTCTGTACTATCATCAGAATATTCATTTTGTAATCGATGTGGAAGGAAACTATAATTCGAGGATCTCAAGATTATACTTTAGACCTCTTATCACTCTTTTTTAAACCTATTTAGAATTGTGTTTTGAGTATCTATATTTTTGAAAATATCATTTATAATGATATAGATTTCAAAAATTACTTTATTTTTATGTTATATAAGGAGATTTATTAGATATGATAGTTGTATTTATATAAATAATATTATTTAATCTTAAATCTTCTCTAATCTATTCTTACGCCACAGATTGGACAAGTTGACCAAAAAGATTTAATTTTACTCCCACAATGAGGACATATTTTAAGATCAGGATCTAATTCTGTTTGGGGTTTTCCAAAAATAGTTACCTCACTACCTTGTTCTTTCTGATATGATCTTTCTGGAAGTATCACAGTTTTTTTCCCCGAATTGTCATTATATTCTGCTGACGGATTAAAATTAGGAGATGGAAAGATGGGATTTTGATCTATTTGAGACTCTTCTTTCGGCACAAAATAATCTTGGGGTGGTTTTTCAGCACTATCAATACCTTCTTGGATGCGTTCTGCTTCTGACGTAGATGTTTTTTCTTCTCGTTCTTCATAAACAGTTCCTACACGATAGAGAAAGAAATTTCCCTCATTATTTTCAATAATTTTTTCTCCATTCTCTAATACAACTTCAATATAATAAAGAATCAATGATCCAATTGGTACTTCTGCAATCTCTCCAAGATAATAATCATCTCTATAATTCATTTGAATTCTGTACCAAGTTTGACCTCTATCTCCACTAAATATTAAATTAACTCGATGAATTGATTCACTAAAACCTTCGATCGGTATTTTAGCAAGTATTTTCACATCCTTCTTATTTTGCTCAATAAGTGCTTCAGCTTGAGCTTTAGCTTCATCCCATGCTTGATGACACTGAGGACAGTTCGTAAACCAATTAGGATATTCGAATTTACAATTGGAGCACGTTTTAGTAAAATATCGGGCCGTTTTAATTTTTCCTTCAATTTTTGATTCTTTATCCTTTCCCATTCTGATTTCAGTTTTCCACGATTTGGTTTCTTTTTAACTATATTCTAAATATAAGATCTGATTTTAAAAATATATATATTATGTAAAGTATTTTTTAAAAATTTCATTAGAAAAGTTTATAATCGAATTTTGAACTAATAAGACTGTAAATGAAAATTTAAGGTGATATTTACGTTAAATCCTGAGGAGGTAGAAACCTTATTAAAAGCAATGGATAATTTGGTTGATATTAGAGCTATTATTAGAAAAGTTACACCAGATTATGAATTCACTGGCGATTTAGAAAATAAATTTAAGTCCAATTTAGAGGTACTCTATAATAACTTGGAACCGATTTTTTTAAAATATTTAGATATAAAAAAGCCTTTTATGGCTCCAAATCAAGTAATTGGAATAAAAGGTAAGATTATTCACATAATAAGTCAAGGAAATATGCTACTTATTTCTTCAAATTCATCAAAAAAGATTTTAAAATCATTAGGATTAGATCCACGAAAGTTTTTTATTACGGGGGGTCCTCTTTTTTATGAGGACTATAAAGTTGTGAATCCAAATCTTCCAGAGAAAGCATTAGCAGGAATTAAAAGGAAGTGTGAAAAGTTAGAAGAAGATCTTCAAAAGGAAAATTGGAGTAATAAAGATTTGTATTTTGTTTATGTAAAGGATAATGTAACAGATAACCTCATCCTTAAGAAATTAGATAAGATTTCGGGATTAATTAATAAAAAAGTAAAATCTATTCAAATAGACTCTTGGGAAGATTTAAAGTAAAATATATATTAATCTCATCCTAACTTTAATTTATGTGAGATTTCTTCAAGATCTTTTGTAAAATTTTGAAGATGTTGTCTTGTAACATGAGGCATCACAACTATTCTTACTAAATTAAAATCTTCGAATTTCCCAAGCATCCAATTTCTTTTTCTTAGTTCTTTATCTAATTCACAAATACTTTCTCCATTTTTAGTAGTGATTCCGACAACATTAATTACTGGATTAGCCGTAAGGTTGATCCCCTTAATTTCGTTAATTCTTTTAGCTAAATAGTGTGTATTATTCATACATTCCTCAACAATTTGAGTAAAACCATTCTCTCCTAAATATCTCATGATCGCCCAAAATGCAACAACTGTACCTCCTGAACGCGTTCCGACGATATGTAAATGTTTAAAATTCCCTCCAGCTAGATAGGGGATTTCGAATCCGATTTTTTTGACAATTGAGGAATCTCTTAAGAAAAAACCTCCAGATGGAATTAAACCTAAACCCATTTTATGAGGATCTGCCGTAATTGAATCCACTTCTTTAACAGAAAAATCCCACTTTGGTATTTTATAATTTAAATTCTTCAAAAAAGGAAGGACAAATCCCCCAAAGGCAGCATCAACATGAAAAAAGATATTTTTTCCTCCAATTATTTTTCCTATTTCTTCAATGGGATCTACTAATCCTAAAGATGTTGTACCAGCAACACCTACAACACCACAAGTATTTTCATTTATTAAAGTCTTAAAGTGGTTTAAATCAAGTTCGAAATTATTATTGAGCTTTGCTTTTCTAAGCTTAATTCCTAATAAATCCGCGGCTTTATCAAAAGAAACATGGGCGGAGAGTGGTACTACAACTTCTGGATTTTTAATATCTTTTCGTAATTCTCGAGCTATCCTCATCCCAATTAAATTGGCTTCAGAACCACCTGTTGTAAAAGAACCAGTAATATTTTCGCCATTAAATAATTGTCCAATCTCTTCTACTAATTCATCTTCTAACTGGGCAGTGCCTGGAAATAGGCCAGCATCACCAAGATTTTTGCTTACATATTTTGCATAAACTTCTTTTCCAAATTCCAATGAATCAGTACACATCGACCCAAGGATATAACCAGAATCGTAGGAATAGTCATTAGATAATTTCCTTTCTAAAAGTTCCCATATTTTCTGTTTCTCCAATCCTTCCTTTAGCATGTTTTTTATGATAATAGTATATTCTTATTATGATTTTTCTTAAACTATTATCAAATAAAATGGGCGAAAAAATTAAAATTTTCAGTATAAATTTTTAAAGTTTCCAAATATAAATACTTAGAATAAATTTTTTGCTGATACGTTGGAATAAATTAAATAAATCTCTTAGAGTCTCTTTTTGTATATTTTTCAATAATTTTCATTAGTTCTTTTTCAAGATCAATTTCATAATGATTTGCTAAGCAAACAAGAGTAAAAAATATATCTCCTAATTCTTCTCCTATTTTGCTTATGTCACATGCAGCAATGACATCAATTTCTTCATCCTGTAAAGCCATCGATGTAATTAATTTACTAGTAAACCCAGAAGGACCAAGAATAAGTAGTTTTATCACGAGAATCTCTCCTAAATCAATTTTAAAGATTTCAATACTTTATCAATTTTTTCCTCATTCTCACTTAAAGGAGGAGTAAGCGGAAGGCGCATTCTTTTATTCATTAAACCCATTTTCTCAGCAGCATACTTAACTGGTCCTGGATTAGATTCAATGAAGAGTATTTTAAAGAGGTCATATAATTCAAATTGCATATCTCTTCCTTTTGCCCAATTTCTCTCGTTCATAGCAGTAGTGAATTCTACTAATCGTTTTGGCATTAGATTCGAAGCTACACTTATTACTCCTTTTCCTCCCAATGCCATAATATGATACGTTAATGAATCATCGCCACTAAAAACAATGAAATCTTCTGGCGTATTTGAGATT
>JARRLT010000035.1:0-9086 GCA_037386725.1 Promethearchaeota archaeon | reverse complement strand
AATGATTATAAATAAAAATTTTTGGAAAATACTTAATAAGGAATTTAAATAAAATAAATTCTATATTATTTTTAATAAGAGATATTATTACTCTGGACATAAAATTGTTGTTTTACAAAATTTTTTATACAAGTAATATTTTGTATCTAAAAGAAATAAATATTAAATTATTCAGCAAAATCACTATAAAGTAAAGATGGATTCAAAATGAGAGAAGAAACTGACTATACGGAAGCTTTAGAAACCTATAAAAACGATGATTATGTTATTCTTGAACCATGGGGAAGGAGTATTGATCACTTACGATTAACCATAATTGGAAAGGAGGATACTCCGTATGAAAATGGTCGATTTATATTCGAAGTAAAATTTCCGGAAAATTACCCTTTTGCCCCTCCTTATTGCTATGCCGTAACCTTAATGTGGCACCCTAATATTGATTCATCTATCCCTCCGGGAAAATTGAATATTTGTTTGGATTTAATCAATCCGGATAAAGTAGGAAAAGTGGATCCAGCAACGGGAGCAAGCGGTTGGACTCCGAGTAAAACCCTTACAAATATCATTGAAGCGTTAAAGGGCATGATGCATGTAGAACTTATACAAACATATTGCATAAGTGCATAAAGCCGCCCTTTTTCAATCCCAGCGATCCATTAAACCATGAAGCAGGAGAGCAGTATTTCCGTAACTATAAGAAATTTGTAAAGAAAGCTGAAGCATGGACCGAGAAATATGCTTTAGAATAACTTAAATTAATAAATTATTTATTGATTATCTAACTCATTAACATCGACTTCAAGTTCACTTAAAAGGGAGTCAATTCTGTTAGCTTTATTATGTACATTGACAACGGTGTCTAAATGAAAATCCTCATTTTGAACATATAATGTTATACTTCCTGATCTTAATAAGATATATTCGAAAATATCTGGAATTCGCTTTTTAATTCGCAATTGTTTTACAGAATATCTATCTTCTTTTACAAAAATTCCTGTTCTATGGAATATTTCATTGCGTTCAATTTTCCAGTAATCAAAGTGAGCTGTAATGAAGATGAAAAGTAGTATAAATCCTAAAACAAATGCCATTATAAGGTAAAAATATGTAGACATACTAATATCTAATTGTGGGATCGGGGGAAGTGCTATTGATGAAAGTCTCGGAATAACTAAAAATGCAAATATTAGACCTGCAATGACTATAATCAGAATCATTACGAAAAATTTAGTACTCGAGAAATTAAATGCAACAACAAATATGTTTGTAAAAAACACAATCATCCAAATTGCGCCTAAAATATGTTCGGGAGTTCCCATTATCAGCTGAATTACCCATAAAACTATAGTCGTGATAAAGAGTGGGTAAAAAAAGATAGCTTTTGGATAGTTTCTAAGAATTATATAAGGTTCGGCTTTTTGATTTTGTTCTGGCATAAGAATATCAATTTATATTTTAAATATTAATTGTTTATATATTCACTTTGTTAATAAATTAATTTTATTAAAATTATTTATTATCTCTTTTATTAAAAACTCAATATTCGAAAGATATTCCGTGATGCTAAATAAAATTTTTAATGAAAATGCAAAATTTAAATATCTAATTTACCTTTATCAAAGAGAAGAAAATTAGGGTTAAGTTGTTGTTTAATTTAATAATTTCTTATAAATATTTTGCATCAATATAGGTTTAACTTATTTAACGTGAGATATATGGTATATTTTGAATTAAGTCGATTAGGATTCAATTGTGGGTTAGATAAGGATGAGTGTAAAAGATATCCTGACGAATGTATTGAATGTATAAAAACAAAACTTTCAAATTTGGGATTTGAATTTCATTCTAATTTTAAAATAAATGAAATGGATTCAGACGAAACACGACTCCAAATGTATAGAGAAATTATCTGGCAAAAATTTTGGGATGTTTTAAATATAAAACATATTGTTTTAATGTCTAAAAATTCAGGACTTAACCTTTTAGACTATCCAATTACCGGTTCTGGAATTGATGTAAATTTATTAAGTGGTTTCATTCAAGCAAATATAACTTTCTCTGAATCAGGTAACTCTGTAAAACATTCCTCAAGCCATACCGTTGAAGAATCTTTTTATGAATTTGATTATAAAGATTTCAACATATTACTTAAGGAGGGAGATTTTATTCGGATTTGTTTAGTTCTAGAAAATAAAGCATCTGAAAGTTTAAAAGAGGCTGTGAAAAATTTTATTCAAGAATATGAGGCAATGTTTCATGAAAAACTAATAAATAATAAAAGGACTGGTTCTCTGGATTTTTCTGATACTTTAGATTTTATAATTGCTGCATTTGATGTAGAATTGGTCTTCCCAATGGTCCTTACTCACACAATTCCTCCAAGATCTACAGAAATAATTAATGCAAATTATATTATGAAAGCTATTTTGAAAATTGCAAGAGAAATGTTGATTGATAAGCCCTTCTTCTTTATTAACAATGTATTAAATCAAGTAAGAGAGATTGTTAACATCGATTCCGCTGCAGTGCTTTATGAAATATATCAATTATTAGAAATGGAAATAATTCTCCCTACAAAATTAGAAGTTGCTGAAAATAAATTTAAAAGATTTAAAGAACATAGAGCTATGAATTTAGCACAAAATGAGATTTTAACTTCAAAACTAAGTAATGATACTGAATTCTCAACGCTAAAACAAGAATTAGAAAAGATGAATGAAAAGGAAGCAAGAGAATTGATGATAAAATACGTTAAAAAGGGAGAAACGGCAGAAAATGCTTTGATTTTTGAAGCCGCTTTAAAGGAGTATGAAAAAGCTTTGTATTTAGCAACGGGTTTTAACTTTGAAAAAGATATAGGAAGAATATCCTTTCTTATTTTAGAATTAGAAAAGAAGATCAATGAAATGGAATTTGATTATGCTCAAGATGCCGCAGAAAAAGCTGAAAAACAAAAGGATTATATAAATAGCATTAGTTATTATAGAAAAGCCGTTGATATATTAGAAAATACTTTAGATAGCGTAAATGTAAATACTTCCGATGCCGAAAGTAAAATTAAAAAAATTAAAAAGAAAATAGCTAAGCTTGAAGCAAAAGTTTAACCAAAAGATCATTTAATGTTTAAAACATTTAATGTTCTATATTGTAATTTCTACTTTCTTTATGTTCTATTTGAAAAATCTTTTTTTCTTTTATGTATTTAAAATTACATAAGAATTTACTTACTGATTGTCTCTATGGAATTAAAAGAAATATTGGCACAAAAGAAAATTTTAGTGTTTGATTTAGATGGAACCATAGTTAAACTAAAAGTTGATTGGAACAAATTAAAATCATTATTAGATAAGAGATTCTCACATCTTTATGAAGAAACTTGTGAATTTGATAGCATCTCAGCATGTTTGAGTTTCATTGTATCGAAAGATGATAAAGAAGAATTGTTAAATTTTATCGATATAATTCGAGATTTTGAATTAAAGAACATTGAGGCTACAGAAGTTATACCAGAATCCGTCTATTTTATAAAACATCCCGAGAAATTTGGAATAACTAAGGATGCTAAATTTTCTATTTTATCTTTAAATACGAGAGAAACTATAAAGAGGTCGTTAATCCTGGCAAAAATCTTAGATCGATTTGAAATTATTATCGGCCGAGAGGATGTCAGAAGATGGAAACCTGAACCAGAAGGACTAATTAAAATTAAAAGACATTTTAAGGTAAAGGATGAAGAAATTGTCTATTTTGGAGATCAGCAAAAAGATATAATTACTGGAAAAAATGCAAATATTATAGCATTTAATATAACTAAGTTGAAAGCTTTCGTAAGAAATAGCACCACACAATCTCAACTTAAATTAAAATAGTGCTTGCGATAGAAAATCTATATAGCATTAATTAACAATTTTGTAAAGATCTCTTTAAATATTATAATCTACTTTAATTTCAATGTTCTGGGAGATTAAATTTAAATAATTGACTAATTTTAAAGATTTATATTCCAAAAAATCAAGTTGAATATTATCATAAAAACTAATAATTAAAAAGATGTGAAAATTTTTTGCCAAAAACGGACTTGAAAGTAAATTTAGATGCTCCTGTTGAACAAGTTTATGAAATTATGAATGATTTTATGATCTTACCTCGCTGGAATATTACAGTAAACGGAATAACTGAGCTTGAACCCGATAAATATTCAATCAATTCAACAGTAGGAGATGTGATAAACATTGCTGTAGAAAACATTCCAAATGAAAGGATGACTTCAATTCAAGAAAATAGCCCTATGCAAAAAATAGGCTACATTTTCGAATCAAAAGGAAATACTACTGAAGTTACGCTTTGGACTGAATTTGAACTTGAAGATCAGAGATCGGTTCTTGATATCGCAGCTGATTTATTTTTAAAAAGTCTTAAAGCATATGTAGATTATATTGTCGAGGGAGGTAATCCTGAAGACTATAAGAAGAAATTTAGTGTAATAAAAAAAGTTAAATTGACTTAATTTTCATCTTATTTTTTCTATAGAAAAAAGCCTCCTACATAAAAGCAATTATAACATTATATTTTTTTATATCAGAATTAATTTTTGCTTCCCCTAGAGGAGTAAGAGCAATAATATCATTACTGTTTAAATTCAATTCAGATCGAAGTTTTTCATCTGGTTCTTTAAATCTCGGAGTTGTAGGGTCCCAAATCACCATTTTATTCATCGGATTAATAATTACCCAATTTTCTGGGTTCAAATTATATCCACTAATTTTTAATGCTTCAAAAATATAAGCAACATCAGCATCAAAGGGTACTACAATATTTACGTTTTCTTCCCCAACAATATTTCCACATGCAAGACAATCATCTCGTTTTGAGATCGAAAGCATATCGAATTGCCCAAAAACACCATTATAATTTAAATAGGGGGGTTCCATAGGAGGACCAATATTATATCCATTTACTCTGAATATTAATTTTAATGCTTCTTGAGATTCGATGCTAGAAATGATCGAACTTACTGTTTGAATTGCAGCAACTTTATTTCCTAAAATATTTTCCATTTCCTCAAACTTATAATCAGGACCAAAGGTTTTTCTTATGTTTTCTTTCCATTCTCTTACCTCTTGCTCTGATAATGAATTTCTTTTTTCTGGAGGAATATTTTCATTAAATACACGTTCTCTCAAGGCATATAATTCATTTTGGGCCAATTCTTTTAGCTTTAAGACATCGTGATCATCATTTAAGTCGGGTTTATGCCCAAATTCCTTTTCGAATTCGACTTCTGCTTTAATCACGCAATGATTTCGATTTCTTGGAAGTCCCTTTAAAGTACAAGCTGCAACCAATTTATCATCAGCTGGAGGAACTGGAACCATGCAACGATAACATGGAGTTTGATTTAAAACTTTTGGAGCATAATTTTCATCAAAATCATTCTCAACCTCTTCTTTTATCTTTTGTCTTATAGGTTCTATTTTGGTTTTTTTGATTTCCTCAATCTTATCTTCTAATTCTCTAATTTCTTCTTCTGCATTGAAATAATCGGGATATTGCTCTTCTGAAAGTTCCCATAATTTGCTCTCTACTATTTTCTCTATTTCCTGTTCTCTCCTTTTATAATTAATTCCGCTTCCCTCTGGAATAATAATTTGTACATGACCTTCAAACCCCACAGTTCCCCCTTCCACACAAGGTTTTTTTAACCTTAAACATATTTTATTAAGATCCAATCTTGCATTGAAGTTATCTAAAGCCATAATAATAACATCTGCTTCTTCATAAACCACCATTGGTAAATTTTGTAGTTTATCAAAGTAATAATCAACTTTTAAAAAGGGATTCATTTCTTTCAATCTCTCTGCTGCAACTTCGGCTTTAGGACGCCCCTCATCCCCTGGTCGAAATAACATTTGTCGAGATAAATTAGAAGTTTCAATTGTATCCAAATCCACAATTATTATTTTTCCGATCCCTAATAATGCAAAATCTTTTGCTATTTCACAACCGAGAGCTCCAGCTCCAGCAATAAAAACACATGAATTAGAAATAATCTCTTGGTTCCATCCATCAATTAGTTGCTGTCGCGCATACATACGAGACTTTGTTATTTCTTTATTATCTGTCATCTATCCATCACGTAAACTTGTCAGTATAATAATATAATTTTGATAGGTTAATTTAAACTCTTTCAATTTCAAATATTTAATCTACAAAACGATATGAGTTAATAATCTAAAAATTAGCAATAATATTAAAAATTACAAGTCAGATTATCTTTAAATAAAGCATTAATATTACGATTTAATCCCTTTTTGCTACTTCTTTCAGCATTTTCGCAATATCATCTACTTCTTTTCTTCCCTTTTTCCTCTCTTCTTCTTCTTGTCTCAGTTTCTCCTCTTTTTCCGCTTGTCGAATTTGAGCCAGTAATTCCTCTTTTATTTTAATCATTTCTCCCATTGATTTACCGAACTCTTTTGCTTCCTTTTTAATTTGTTCTTCTCTTTGCTGTTCTGTTAACATCTGTTCTTTTTTCTTCATTTCTATTATTTCAGAGACTTCATCTGTTAAAACATCTACTTCTCCAACAGCTTTTTTCAATTCTTTTTCTTTCTTTATCTGAAGTTGTTGTACTTTAGCATCTCTTCTTTCGGCTCCTTCTTTATAACGTTGAGTTTCTAATGCTTCTCTTTTCAATTCTGCTTCTAATTCTTTTATAGATTTTATTTCTTGTTGTATGTATTTTATCTGTTCTATCCATCCAATACTTTTAAAAACAGAGATAGCTTCATTTAATTTCTCATATGCTTCTTCAAATTGTTGATTTGCACTGAGATTCTTCCCAATAGTAATGAGTTCTAAGGCATAGTCTCTACGCTTAATTACTTCCTTCTTTCTCTTTTCGAGTTCCCTTAACTTTTGTTCTTTCTTTTTTTGTTCCTCTATAGCTTTTTTCCTTCGCTCCTTTAATTCCGTTTGAAATTCTGAATATTCCTGTTCCCTTTTCTTCTCTTGTTCTAAGATTGCCTTTTGTCTTTGGAGTAATTCTAATTTTTCTTGCCGTAGACTATTTATCAAATTTTCTAAGTTTCTAATTTCTGGAGCCCATCCAATTTTTTCTTGAAGGAGATTTTTAGCTTGTATGTACATTGATATCGCTTGATTATAATCTGGAACAGTTTGTTTTAAATATACGCTCCCTTTATCCAATAACGAATATGCAGCTTCCCGAATATTTTGCTGTTCTTGTATTAATCTCTCTCTTTCTTTCGCCGCATAATGTTGGGCTAACTTTTGCTTCCTTTCTTCCCTTTTTCTTCTTTCCTCTAATTGCTTTAATATTCTTTCTTCTTCTAATTTCTGGAGTTCTCCTTTTAATTTCAATTCTGCTTCTTTTTCCTTTTGATTCTTAAGTAAAATTGTTTTCCCAATTACTTCTGCAATTGATTCTGTAGGATAATGAATTTGATTTAACAGAAATTGAGCTTCTCTATATCTCTCAACAGCGTCTTCATATTTTTCATTTTTTACGAGCTTTTCTGCTTCATCTAGCATATTGAATGCTTTATTTTGCTTTTGTTCTATTAATTCCCGAGATCTTTCATACTCTTCCACTTTTAACTGTTTTAGTTGAAGGCGTTTTCTCTCCTTTTCTAAACTCGACGCTATCATTTCTTGAAATTCTCGTTGTTTTTCAAGCTTTTGAGATTTAACATCCACTTTATGTTGTTCTAAAAGTTGGTCCTCTTCTCTCTTTATTTTTATGAGATCAATTGTATCTCGAATAGCATTAGTTGGAAATTTAATTTCCTTTAATTTAGATTCAGCTCTTTTATAATAATCGATTGCTGAATCATAATCTTTTTGCTTCATAAAGTCTTCGGCTTGTTCGAGTAATTTAAAAGAATCTTCTCTCTGCATCTCGAAGTATTTTCGTAATTCTTCTCTTTGAATCTCACGTGTCTTACCAGGTGGTAATTTGACATGTTCAGTTTTCAATTGTGATTCAACGAAACCTTGTTCTAATTCTTGTATTTTTAATTTTTCATGCTCTTTATCTATCTGATCTAACACTTTTTTATTAAATTCTAAATCCTTTTTCCTGATTTCAATTTCTCTCTGGATTCTTGCTCTTCTTAATTCATCATGTTCTTTTCTCTTTTTCTCTAATTCTTGAATTGAATCTTGGATCAAAGGAAGTTCATCAATCCACTGGATTTCAGCAAAAATATTACCAGCTTCTTGATATGCATTAATTGCTTTATCAAAATCCTCTTCATTAATATATTCTTGAGCACTATCTAAAAATTTAAATGCTTTTTCTTTCTGTTGTTCCCTATATTGTATGTCTTTCTGTTTTCTGAGTTTTTCAAGTTCTTGATGTTTTGCTCTTTCTTTTTCCTTTTTTACATAGTCTGAAATTTGTTCTATTATACGTTTTTCTTCTTCCACTGCTTTTTGCTTTCTTCTTTGTTTTTCTCTTTCTTCATATTGTACTCGTTGTTTTTTTCTTTCTATGTCAGAAATAGAGGTTTCGATTTTTGGGATATATCTTTCCCAATCTTTTCCAAGGTTCTTAATAACTTTCTTTACTTCTTTATAAAGATTTATTGATTCATCAAATGAGTTTTTCTCATATAATGTATTCGCTTTTTCTAAAAGAGAATAAAGTAATTCTTCTTTTTCTTTTTTCTCTTCCATAATTTTTATTTTCTGAAGTTCCGTCTCCGAGATTATTGCTTCAGCTTTTGCTTTAAGTGAAGATTCTTCAATTTCACCTTTTTCTTTAATTGATTCCTTGATTTCGGAAAGATTTTTTTCTCTTTGGATCTGTTTTTGATCCATTTCTTGTTTTTGTTTTTGTTTTTCTTTGATATGTTTGATTGTTTCAAATATCGGTTCAATATAATTCTCCCACTTAATTTCTTTAAAAATTTCTATCGCATCTTGATAATTTTTAATAGCGTTTTCATAATCTTCTTTTTTAGCGTCTCGAATTCCCCCCTCTTTCCCACACATTTCACATCGCATAATAAACATTAGATTAAAAGAATTTAAATATGTTATCATTAAATTATTTTATGAAT
>JARRLT010000034.1:0-9368 GCA_037386725.1 Promethearchaeota archaeon | reverse complement strand
ATTACGAGGAAGAAAAGTTCCAAAATTGGATTTCGGAAAAGGTTGACGAAGCAGAAAGATTAGATCATGAATATGAAATGGCTTTAAAGCAGGGAGAATTTGATATCGAGTCACCTTATCCTAAAATAATAGAAATCTACAGAGATATTAGAAGGAAATTATTAGATAAAGGATGGTATACCCAATCTGAAATATTCTTAAATCAAATAAACTTATATAAAGAAAAGAATAATAAAACAGCAAAATTGAGAAAAGTTGAAGCAGAGAAACAGAAGAGACAAGAACTAATTGAAGAAATGCATAGAATGAGGGATGACAAAATTGAAGAGATTGAAGAAGAAATTGATCAAGAGAAAATAAAAATTGAAGAGGAAAAGAAAGAAAAATTAGATAATGCTATGAACTTGATTTCAGAAGCAGAAACTGTCATTAAAGAATATGAGTCTGCTCCTAAGGATAAATTAATTGATCATTCAAGTCCATATGAGAATGTTATCAATAATTATCAACAAGCTAGAAAGTTATTGCTTGAAGCAGATTGGATTAATCAAGGTGAAAAGTTAAATGAAACAATTCAATTTTATCGAAAAAGAAATGATCTTGATCAAAAAATAAGAAATTTAGAAACACAAGTATATAGTGAACCTGAAAAAGTTCCTGCACATTTAAAAATCAATCCAAACGATAATTTAGAAGAACGGGAAAAAAAGTTAGAGAAAATAAAAGTATGGTATGACAAAGAATCAAAAATTTATGAAAAAGTATTTCAGAAGGTAAATCAAGCTGAGGAAATGGCCAAAACGTATAAAAAAAGCCTAGAATCAGAGAATATTCTAAATTTAACAAATCCTTACGAAAGTATCATAAATATCTATAAAAGTGCAGCGGATACTTTTTTACAAGAAGGCTGGAATGAAGATGCTCGGAAATTTGAAGACTCTGTTGAATTTTATGAGGAAAGATTAAAAGAGGATGAAAAATTAAGAACAAAATTAAAGGATAAACTGAAAAGAGAAGAAACTCAAGCGTTTGAATTGATAGATAATGCAAAATTAGAATTAGGAAAAGCAAATTTTGATAATGCGATTGAATTATACAATGAAGCAAGTAAAATTTTCCAAACTATAGATTGGGATGAAGGGTTGAGTATGATTAAAGGTGCAATAGATTCACTCCAGGAGATGAAAGAGAAATATTTGCAAGAACAACAAATAAAACATTATAAGGAAGAAATTATTGAAACAAAAAAACAAGAGGCTTTTGAAATCATAGATAAAGCTAAAGAACATCTAAAGGATATGGAGTTTAACGAATCGATTGCTTTTTATCAAAAAAGTAAAGAAATTTTTAAAGAAATTGACTGGATTGAAGGGATTACAATGGTGGAGGATGCTATTCATTTAATCTATAAAAAGCAAGAACTCCTCAAAAAAGAGAAAGAACAAGAAGAATATGAAGTTAAATTTTTAAGAACCAAAAAAGAAAAAGCATTTGAATTGATGGACAAGGCTAAGGAGGAGTTGGATCAGAATAAATTTGAAGAAGCTGTAAGCCTATATAATCAGAGTAAAGATGTTTTTGAAGAGATAGATTGGAAGGAAGGAATAGTAATGGTAGAAGATGCAATTGATATGATCCATAGGAAAAAGGAACAACTTCAAAAAGAAAAAGAAGAACAAGAATATCAAAGAGATGTTATTCAAACCAGTAAAGAGAAAGCATTTAAATTAATGGATCAAGCAAAAAAACATTTAACTCGGGGAAATTTTGATGATGCGATTGAAATTTATAATGAAAGTAAAGAAGCTTTCAAGGGAATTGACTGGAGTGAAGGTATCAAAATGGCTGAAGAATCAATAGATTTAATTATGAGAAAGAAAGAAGAAATTCAAAGAGAAAAAGACTTAGAAGAACAAAAAGAAAGAGAGAAAAGAAATCTCGAAAAACTCCTAGAAAGTGAGATAGTAAAACTCGAAAAACGTCGAAAGGAGGAGGAAAAACAACGAGAAGAAGATCTTAAAAGATTAGAAAAAGAAAAGATAAAAGAAAGTAAAATTTCCCAGGAAGCTTATAAATTATTGGAACAAGGTACTTACATGGTTGATAAAAAGGAATTTGAGAAGGCACGGGAGAGTTATATGAAAGCTAGGAGCCTTTTTGAAGAGATTAACTGGCAAAGAGAAATATTTCGAATTAATAACGAATTAATCGCCCAGTTAGAAAGAGAAAAGGAAAGATTTATGAGAGCGAGAGAAATAGAAGAAAAACAAAGGCAGGAAAAAGAGGAACTAAAAAAATTGTTAAGCCAAGCAGAAACACAAAGAAGAGAATATGAAAAACAGAAACGACTAGAAAAAAGAAAGAGATTAATGCAAATAAGAAAAGCAGAACAACCTTTAGAAAAGGCATTAGATGAAGAAGAATATGCCGAAATACTTTTAGAAGAAGGAAAAAATAATGAAGCTGTATTAAAATTATATGAAAAACTAGTTCGTTTAACTCAAGATTCAGAAGAAGCAAATAGAGTTCAAGACAAAATACATCAAATTAAGGAGCAATCAAAAATCCCTATCATAACAGATATATTTTTCAATAAGAAAGAGAGTGAAGCATTCAAAAAGGCCTATGAAGCTTTGGATAATTGTAAAATCTCTTTGAATGATAATAATTATATGAAAGCAATATCAGAGTTGATAGAAGCTAAATTTAATATAAAACAAATAAAAAAAGATAAAGTAATCCTTGAAAAGATTGACCATATAATTCAAATTTGTCGAATCGAATTAGGAAGAGAAGGAAAACCTAAAGATTTTAGCGCTATCTCAGACATTATGGAAGAGTCAGAAGTGGAAGATGAGAATAAACACTTAAAATCTAGAATAGCTGCCAGAAGATCCCAAAGACGAAAACGCATTGAAGAGCGATTGAAAGAAGATGAGGACGATTGAATTGAATGATCCTAAATTACTAAATTTTTAAACTTAAAAGATTTATACATTCTAAAAAATTAGAAAAAAATAATTTTAATTTATTACACTATAATTTTTTCTTGAAGTTCCGTTTCAAGTTCAGAAGCCTCCATTTCTTCGGGATGGGTTCTTTTAAGAGTTTCTTCTAATAAATATTCTGTTTTAATTAAATCCCGAATACTGACACGAATTGCTTCTGATCTATTAGGAAATTTCCCATCTGCTACTAAGATCTCCAATATTTCAAGATAAGTTTCTGGTAAGTTTACAGATATTAATTTCATTTATTAAACCTCTTGATTTATTTTTTAGCAATTATTTGATAACTTTATTTTGTTGAATTAATATATATGAGCGTGATATTTAAGTATTTACTAGAAATGACCCCAAGAAATCCGACAGAATTGATTGGTTGAACCTTGATGATGATTAGTCAATCTAATTTGAGAAAAATATGGAGAAAACTTCATTATCGTAATTTTCGAAAATTTTTAATCCAAAAATATTTATGTAACACATAACATATACGCATTATACCTTATACGTAATATAAAAAAACGTTTTAAAAAGTTTAAAAAAGATGATTTAAATGGCAGATATACAAGCACAATTAGAAGAACACCTTGATAAAGCGAAGGATTGGGAAAAGATGGATACACCAATTCCGGGAGTGTATGTCGTAAAAGTTCCAGCAACAAAAACAAGACCTGCATTATTATTCTTAGAAGTTAATCCTTTAAAAGAAAATGGAAAACCAATGAAAAGGAAGGGTCTATTTGTTGGAGATAAAGAAATGTTAGTAAAATTTGGAGAACTGCTCAATGATGACAAAGTTTTTCAATTAATTCAAGAATTAGAACGGGTAAATCCTGATCGAAATAATTCTAAAAGAAAGAAATTAGAAATGTAATATTTCTTTTAATTCTTCTTTAAGATTCTAAGTTACATCGATTCCAACATTTCAATTTTCTTATTTTCATTTTAAACAAACAAATTTTAATTAGCAATATTCATATAAGTAGCAGTTATGGAAGAGTATTATGAAACTTTACCATTCAACCGTTTGGTGTAAGTTTTAAGAAAATTCAGTGCTTCTATTGGATCTGCTTTAGGCATAACGTATGATACAAGCACACCGCCTTGAAAAGGAAGTATTATTACATACCCCATACCATTTTTGTTCGTTCCAATGATCCCTTCGGAGGAAGTATATGTAACATCAAATTCCGAATTATTCAAGATAAATTGGTTGTCTCCATTAATAATGTCTAAAATAACATCTGTTTGATTAGTTAGATCAAAGTTTTTTGTTTGATGAATAACTTTACCGGAATTAGAGATAATTGCGAGGGAAGCAATTTTAGTGTTTTCTTCTAGAGCAGCATTTCCAATATCATCGATAATATCTTTTATTTTTTCCATAATAATTATTCTGTTATTACAAAAATAAAAATATTATCTTCAGAAAGCATTTAGCAACTAAATACATTATCCAACCCCCTTTTTTTCAATGTTTATTATTTTTTATTAATTATTTTTTTCAAACAATTAGAAAAGTTCATAATGCACTCATTCTTAAACCTAGATCGGAAAATAGGTAATATCTGATTAATAAAACTAGTGGTTCAAATAAGAAATATCAAAATTAATATAGTAATAATCTAATTATAACTATATACAATCAAAATTATATCACTAATACGATTAATAATCAAAAGGTATAGAATATGTCTGAAGAATTTGATGGAAAGCACTGTTTTCATTGTGGTGGGGATGGTCCTTTTGAAATTGTACAAGATGAATGGATGAAAAGAACCTTCCGGTTTGTTGAACATGGACAACTCAAAATGTGTCCTGATTGTGGTGCAAAACATCTTGTTTGTGAAAGTTGTGGAAATTTATATTGTCGAGTGCATCCTGCCTTAGAACAATGGGAACTTCCAGATAAATGTCCCTCTTGTGGATACGTTAATGAAAAAGTAAAGGCTTGGGACGGCGTTTCAGCAAGATAATTTAATTTTAGATTTTTTCAAACTATTTTAAAAAATTTTTGTATAGATCTTTAATATCACTTTTAATGATTAAGAGAAGTTGTTTAACTAATTAAAAGTCTTTTTTTAGACAACTAAAACGACTTTACTTAATAGAAAATTTATACAAAGATTGAAATGGAGTCTCTACAAAATCTAACCATAATGTAATTAAATGAATATACATTCCTTTATTTTTAATAAAGAATAGTGAAGAAGATTTTTATTTTTTGAAATCAATAATAAACAAAAGTATGAATAATTTGTTCGTTGATTATTTGTTATGAATGTTAAAATAGATGTAGCATCACCAGATCAAATAGACGACCTCGAAGAGTTAACAAAATTGTTGGTAGAAGGTTTAAATCAAGCATTCGAGCCAAAGCGCTTTGATTGGGGCATTAGACGTCGATTATATGATCCTTTACAGAGACATGGTATCCTTATCGCAAGTGATGAAGAAACAGGAGAAACTGTCGGAATGATCATTGCTGAATTAAGAATTGATCCATTTGGAAAGTCGGAAGGATATATAAAACAGTTTTTTCTTAAAGAAAAGTATAGAAAAAAGGGTATTGGCCATGATCTCTTAAAAAAAGCATTAGAACATCTTAAGAAAATCCAAGTTGAAAAAGTTAAAGTAAATATCAGAGATTCTGCGCAAAGAGCGGCAAAGCTCTATAAAGAAATGAATTTTAAAAAAGTCTATGAGGTTTTAGTATTAGATCTAAATAAAGAGTAACGTTTAGAGTCAATAAATCGATTAAAATGAAAGTAGATCTGGAAACTCCATGGGTAGAAAAGTACAGGCCTAAAAATTTCAAAGAGATAGTGAGCCAGAACGTTGCGATAACGAATCTCAAGAAATTTGTGCAGAGTAAAGATATGCCTCATATGATTTTCTCTGGACCAGCAGGTACGGGAAAAACTAGCACAGCTTTGGTTATTGCAAGAACGCTTATTAAAGATAATTATTATAGAAATGTCCTTGAATTAAATGCCTCAGATACAGTAAGAATGGCTTTTGTTCGAAAAGAATTAAAAGATTTTGTTAACCAAAATATGATTCTTACTGAAAAAACGCTTAAAATTGTTATTTTAGATGAAGCTGATAATATCCCTACAACAGTACAACAAACTCTAAGAAGAATAATTGAAAGTGCTCCTTCTAATGTAAAGTTTATTCTTATGTGTAATTATATAAGTAAAATAATTGATCCTATTATCTCAAGATGTGCTGTGTTTCGATTTGTCAATCTTCCGAAAGAACATATTATAGAAAGATTAAAACATATAACAAAACAAGAAACACTTCAAATTCCTAAAGGAAAATCAGAGAAATTCTTTGAAACACTTTACTTCATATCTGGTGGAGATTTAAGAAAAGCTATAAACACAATGCAAATGGCAGTTGCTTTGGAATTGATAAAAAGTTTGGATATAAATGAGATATTCAAAGTATCTGGGTTTGTTGAGCAGCCAATCTTGAACTCGCTATTAGAAGCGATTGAATTAAAGAATTTTGGAAAGGCGAAAAAAGTATTTACTTCCATAGAAAATTATGATAGTCGAAGTTTTATTCGACAATTGTTAAGCAGCCTTCCCAATCTCAAAAATCTCAATCCAAATACTATTAGTAAGATCCAATCTTATTTTGGAGAAATAGATTTTCATATAAGTCAAGGTGCCGATGAGGAAATTCAGTTATTGGCTCTTATAGCGGAAATTATTAGTCAGATTCAAGTTTAAATTTTATTATAATATGGTTGAAAAAAATATGAATAATCCAATTTGGCGTACTAAATACCTACCAAAATCGTTAAATGAGATATGTGGTCGTGAGGCGATCGTGGAAAGACTCAGAGAAATTATTCAAAGAGGGAATTTTCCTCATCTTCTTTTTGTAGGATCAGAGGGTATAGGAAAAACAACTATCGCTCGTTTATTTGCAAAAGAATTTTTAGGAAAATATTATGATGCAAATTTTAAATTAGTTTATGCAGATGTCCCACTTACATCTGAGGAAAGATCTGATGCACGATCTGATGCTTATGTATCAACAAGTAGAATTGGAAGTTTGGCGGGAAAAAGAATTACCACACCAGCATTTCTTCAAGTTAAAATTAAGCCATTTGTACAATTAAAGGCGTTGGGAGATATCCCTTTCAAAATCTTAATTGTAAAAAATTTTGAAGCGTTAGGTTCAGATCAACAAGGCTTCCGAAGGCTTATGGAGATCTATGGACCAAATTGTAGAATGATTTTAATTACCACAAAAATTTCTGGAGTAATAGATCCGGTGGTAAGCAGATGTCAGTTATTTTTAGTTCCTCAAGTGAGTTTCGAATCTTTTAAAGAATTAATATTAAATATCGCCAAGAATGAGGGAATCTCATTTAGAGATGATTCAATTGTAAAAGTTCTTTATAAAGTAACAGAGGGAAAGATTTCAAAAGCAATTGATCTACTTCAGCTGTGCAGTACAACGACTAATGAAATTGATTTAGATCATTTATTTGAAAATGCCAAAAAATTTCAAAGGGAGATGGTTCGAGAACTTCTCACTATCGCTTTTCAAGGTAATTTTGAAGAAGCTCGTAAGATAGCAAGAAAAATTAGTTCAGAATACAAATTTAGTGCTCCAGAATTTTTTATCCATTTGATAGAAGAACTTAACAAATTACCGCTTCCAAAATTTGTAAAAGAAAAGGTTTTAGATATGGTTGCTGAAGCCGATTTCAGATCTTTAGAAGGAAATGATGATGATATCCAAATTTCTGCATTATTATCAAATATATGCTTATTATCAGAATTTATGTGATTTTTCATGTCCGAAGAGAAAAAACAAGACATTCCATGGGTAGAGAAATATAGACCAAACAGTATTAAAGAGATGGCCTTACCAAAAGCAAAATTAAGTGGACAAAAGGTAGATCTGGCAGAACAATTAACATCCTTTATCCAAAATTTTTTCAAAGAGATTAAAGAAATTAATGAAAAAAATAAAGAAATTCGATTATTTAATAAAACAGCATCAAATAAAGAGCAAAAAAAGGAATTGCGATTAGATCCGGAAAAAGCTGCGGTTCTTCTAGAAGGTCAGCCTGGAATAGGAAAAACCTCAATTGCGTATGCTTTAGCTAACGATTTCAATATGGATGTGGTTGAAACCAATGCCTCTGATACGAGAACGCGAGATGCCTTAGAAGCCAAACTTAAAGAAACCTCAAAATCAAGAGGGATTTTAAATTTTATCGGTGAATCAAAAAAGAAGTTGATTCTTATCGACGAGGTGGATGGAATTTACGGTACAAAAGATCGAGGTGCTGTGCCAGCTATTTTGGATTTAGTGAAAGACACTCAATTTCCAATCATAATGTGCGCCAATGATTATAAAACTAATTTACAATCGTTATATAATACCATCCCAAGATACGAGGTTCATCCTCTTTCAAAAAGGGAAATTATGAAGATTTTGAATAATATCTTGAAGAAGGAAAATATTCAAGCTATAAAAGAGGAGGATTTAGAATTAATAATAACAAAGAATTCTGGAGATCTACGTGGAATTATCAATGATCTTCAAGCCCTAAGTCGCCTATCTACTTCCGAAACAGATGATAATCAAGATTTTATAATTTCCTTACACAGAGACACCACAGAAGAAATTTTTGGATTAATTCGTGATCTCTTTAAAAAAGTAAATACATTAAGTGAGGCTAAAAAATTAACCGATAAGTCAGATGTGGATTATAATTTCCTCTATAAATGGGTAAATGAGAATCTACCAACCTTCATTACTAAAAATAAAGAGATTAGAGATGCATATGAAAATCTCTCCTATGCAGATGTTATTTTTGGTAGAATTAGGAGGGATATGTATTGGTCTCTGCTTCCCTATTTTTATGACCTGTTCGCAGGTGGAGTTACTCTTGCAAAACAAAATACCCAATCAAAAGGATGGAGAGTGTCTTTTCCAAGATACAGTTCTTCTATATCTTACTCATTAAATACGACAGAAAAAAATTTAGTGAAAAAATTGAAAAAAAGGTATAAAATTTCCCAATTCGAGGCGATTCGAGACTTTGTTCCCTTTTTAAAAGAATTGAGTGCCGCTTCCCGAAGGAATTTAAAAGAAATTAGTGACTATTTTGATTTAAATGCGAAGGAAAAGAATCTATTAAAAAAATAAATGTTAATTCTGTCTTACTTATTTAGGCTAAAGATTTTGTTGAATTTATCTGTAGATACATATAAGGGTTTGATTGATTTTTAAAGTAAATTTTCTCATTTTATTAACTCAAAGTCATAATATGAAAAATTTAATTTAGCTGTTTAAATCTCAATAAAAAATTCGATTTAATTAAAA
>JARRLT010000033.1:0-22200 GCA_037386725.1 Promethearchaeota archaeon | reverse complement strand
CTCAGTTGGATATTTTTTAATCTTGATATCATTATAATTGAAATAAAATAAAAAGTTGATAGAAGAACTCCCTTTGTATTTTAAAACTTCGGGAAACATTTAATAGAGACTCATTATATTAAAGAAATAAGCATTTTTGCTCAAATATATTTATCTAAAAATTTTATACATATCTATTATTTAACTTTATAAAGAATTTGTGAACAAAAGTATGATACCGTCTATTGAATGGAAAAATAATAAGGTAAAAATGATTGATCAAACAATTTTACCTTATGAACTCAAGTTCTTAGAATTCGATGATTATAGAGAAGTTCAGAAGGATCAATTCTTAGAGAGGATGAAGAAGGCTGCTGAATATATTAAAGAAGCGCGCCCCACTGCTTCGAATCTCTTTTGGGCCATTGATAGAATGATGAAAATTATAAATAATTCTGTTGGGAATCCTAAAGAAATTTCTGAAGAAGCGGTTGAAGAAGCTCAATTAGTTGCGCAAGAAGATATAAATGTGAATAAAAACATTGGGAAATACGGCGCAGATCTATTAGAAGATGGAGATACTGTTCTAACACATTGCAATGCAGGATCTCTAGCAACAGTTCAATATGGCACTGCATTAGCTCCAATTAGATCTGCTATTGAGCAAGGAAAAAAGATATCTGTAATTGCAGATGAGACAAGGCCTCGACTTCAAGGAGCACGATTAACAGCATTTGAATTACATTATGATAAAATACCTGTTAAAGTTATAGCAGACAATTCATCAGGACTTTTAATGCGTCTTGGGAAAATTGATAAGGTCATTGTGGGTACAGATCGTATTTCCTCAGATGCAGTTTTTAATAAGATAGGAACGTATTTGGTTGCTTTAGCAGCTAAAGATAACAATATTCCTTTTTATGTAGCTTGTCCAACATCTACATTATCCTTAAAAGACACTGTGGAAGATGTAGAAATCGAACAAAGGGATAGTAATGAGGTTAGTAATATATTAGGGAAATTACAGATTGTACCCGATGGCGTGGAATGTTTGAATTATGCGTTTGATATTACACCCTTTCGCTTAGTAACTGGTATTATTACCGAAAATGGTGTATTCACACCTGAAGAGATGCTTAAAAGGTACAAATAATCTGAGAAACTATTATATCAACAAAAATTTTTTTACACATAATTTTAAAGATTATCTTTTATGGAAGGAAAACAAATTTTAAATTAATTCATAATTAGCTTTAAATTTTTATTATGAAATTAAAACTTTATAAATTGATCTTCCTTGTAGCAGCATTTTGGAACTGGAGTGTTGGAATTACATTAATTTTATTAAGTATCTTTTTTCTACCAGATGTCGCTCCTCTCTTTGGGATATCAATTCCTCCTAGCCTAATTTTTCTTCATGGTTTATGTGTTTTAGTGATTGTGATTGGAGTTGGATTTTTAATAGTTTCGCTGAGACCTGAGAGTAATCAAGGTCTCGTGATTATGGGTATTATTGAAAAATATTCAATTTTTATAGTTTTTTTCATTTACTTCTGTATTGGAGATACAAACATATTCGGATTACTTATTGCGATAGGAGATCTAATTTTAGGAATCATCTTTTCAATACTTTTATTTCAAAAGAAGTCAAATTAATTATAATCTAAACGCCCTTCCATTTTCTATCTATAATTTCTTAACCAAATAAAGATTACTAGATTCAAAATATTAAAATATTGATATAGGTTAGTTTTTAAATATGGATTATTCAAAAGCTATGAAGATTAAATTACCTAAAGAGCTTCCTCCATATCCAGAATTTGTTGAAGGGATAAGAAGAGCACCATCGAGAGGATACTTTTTAAATGAACAAGATACTATTCTTGCTCTAAAAAATGCTCTTAGATATTTGGATCCCTCACTTCATGAAGTAATGGCTCCCGAATTCCTTGAGGAGTTACTTAAAAGAGGTAGAATATATGGTTATAGATTTAGGCCCCCTGGAAAGATTAAGGGAAAACCTTTAAATGAATATAAAGGAAAAACCTTAGAAGGAAAAGCAATACAAGTGATGATTGATAATAATTTAGATTTTGATGTCGCACTTTATCCTTATGAATTAGTGACTTATGGGGAGTCGGGACAAGTTTGCCAAAATTGGATGCAATACCAGCTCATTAAAAGGTATTTACAGGAAATGACAAAAGAGCAAACCCTAATTTTACATTCAGGACACCCTGTAGGACTTTTTCCAACAAATCCCAATTCCCCTCGAGCAATCAATACTAATGCTTTGATGGTAGGTATGTTTGATAACTCCAATGATTTTGCAAAAGCAGCAGCATTAGGTGTTGCTAATTATGGCCAAATGACCGCTGGTGGATGGATGTATATTGGTCCTCAGGGGATTGTACATGGAACGTACATTACTCTTTTAAATGCAGGAAGACTCTATTTAGGGATTCCAGAAGATGGTGATCTGAAAGGAAAATTATATATTTCTTCTGGTTTGGGGGGAATGAGCGGAGCCCAAGCTAAAGCGGTAGAAATCGCTAAAGGAATTGGAGTAATAGCTGAAGTAGATAAATCACGTATTCAAACGAGATTAGAACAAGGATGGTTATCTAAATATTCAGATAATTTAAATGAGATATTTCAATGGGTTGAAAAAGCAAGAAAGGAAGGAGAATCACTCTCAATAGGGTATCACGGAAACATTGTGAATCTATGGAGATATGTGGTTGATAATAATATTAAAGTAGACCTTTCTTCAGATCAAACATCTTTACATGAACCTTATAAAGGTGGTTATACTCCTTATCAACTCTCTTTTGAAGAAGGAAGAGAATTACTTAGTTCAAATCCAGAGAAATTTAGAGAATTAGTTGATGCGTCATTAGAGGAACAATATCAATTAATAAGTGTCATGACAGATAAGGGTGCTTCTTTTTGGGATTATGGAAACTCTTTTATGAAAGCGGTATATGATGCAGGAGCAATTGAAATTGCAAAAGAGGAAGATAATCCTTCAGCAGGATTTATTTTTCCAAGTTATGTTGAAGATATTATGGGTCCTATTTGTTTTGATTATGGATATGGTCCTTTTAGATGGGTATGTCTTTCTGGAAAAGAAGCGGATCTAGATAAAACAGATCAAGCGGCAATGAGTTGTATTGATCCAAACAGAAGATCTCAAGATAGAGATAATTATGTATGGATAAAAGATGCTAAGCAAAATAATCTCGTAGTAGGAACAAAAGCGAGAATCTTATATGCTGATGCTTCTGAAAGGGTTAATATTGCCTTAAAATTTAATAACTTAGTTAAGAAAGGTGAAATTGGTCCAGTTATGTTAGGTCGTGATCATCATGATGTAAGTGCCACTGATTCTCCTTTTAGAGAAACAGCTAATATAAAAGATGGAAGTAATATAATGGCTGAGATGGCAATCCAATGTTTTGCCGGTAATGCTTTAAGAGGGATGTCGTTGGTTGTATTATCAAACGGAGGAGGAGTAGGGATTGGTAAGTGTTTTAATAGTGGTTTTGGATTAGTATTGGATGGAACTGATAGAGTTGATAAGATAATTAAGAATGCATTAGAATGGGATGTGATGGGTGGTATAGCGCGACGAAATTGGGCTAGAAATCCTCATGCAATGGAAACCGCTTATGAATGGAATCTTGAACAGAAAAATAAAGGACACATAACCTTACCATATCTTACAGATGATAAATTATTAAAAGAAATTGTCAAAAAACGACTTAAACAATAATAAGGCAAGCTTTATTTTTCCTTTTATTTTATCGTTTTAAATTCACATATTTTTTTGAGATCTTTTAATTAACTTTTATTTTTATTAAATGCGATACTTTTAAGATTATATTTAAAAAGTTCATTTAATATTGGTGAAAATAGAAATGACTGAAATTTTTCGATATGGATTTGATAGATTAACTGTCGATTTGGCTTTAAAACTTGCAAATAACCAAATAAGAGGAAATATTACAGAAGAAATTGAGAGAAAAATTGAAGATAGTTTTCAAACGGTACAATCAATTGTTGAAGGTAAAAAGTTAGTATATAGTGTAAATACAGGCTTTGGATCTCTTTGTACTACCAGAATCTCTAAAGAAGAAACGGGAAAATTACAAGAAAATCTCCTAAAAAGCCATAGCGTAGGCGTTGGAGATCCCATCCCTCGAGAATTGTCAAAATTAATGTTAATTTTAAAAATTCATACCTTATGTATGGGTCATTCGGGTATATCATTGAAAGTAATAAAACGTATTTTGTGGCATATTGAGAATGATATTATTCCATTAGTTCCTAAACAAGGTTCTGTTGGAGCTTCCGGTGATTTAGCTCCTTTAGCTCATCTTTTCCTACCTTTGATTGGGTTGGGATCTCTTTCTAAAGAAGGTAATGATTATAAACCAGCAATGGATGTTTTGAAAGAATTTAATTTAAAACCATTGAAGCTTCAAGCAAAAGAAGGTTTAGCACTAATAAATGGAACCCAATTTATTACAGCTTTCGCCGTAAAAGTTTCAGCTGAATTTTCTAAGTGTTTAGATTATGCAGATATAATTGGAGCAATGAGTTTAGAAGGATATCTTGGATCCCCTCAACCATTCCGAGAGCATTTAATTCAGTTACGCCCTCATCCTGGTGCAGTTAAAGTAGCTGAAAGGTTTCGAAAGTTACTTAAAGATTCTGAATTTGTAAAATCTCACGAAGATTGTGATAGAGTTCAAGATCCTTATTCAATGAGATGCATCCCTCAAGTTCATGGTGCTTCAAGAGAAGCATTATCTCATTTAAACGAAAGATTAGAATGTGAATTAAATTCAGTAACTGATAATCCTATTATTTTTGGGAAAGATGCTATTAGTGGAGGAAACTTTCATGGACAACCTATGGCATTACCATTAGATTATGTTGCATTGGCTGCTTCAGAACTAGGAAATATCTCTGATAGACGGACATTTTTACTGTTAGATGGGAAATGGGGGTTACCAGCTTATTTAGTAAAAAATTCTGGATTAAATTCTGGCTTTATGATTGCTCAGTATTGTTCCGCAGCTTTAACCAGTGAAAATAAATCATCTTGTTTTCCAGCTAGTGCTGATAGTATCCCAACATCTATGGGACAAGAGGATCATGTTTCTATGGGATCTATAAGTGCGAGGAAAGCACTCCGAATTATAAATAATTTAGAAAAAATTTTAGCTATTGAATTATTGTGTGCTGCTCAGGCATTTGATTTTCGAAGACCTCTAAAATCAAGTAGTATTTTGGAAAAATGCCATAAATACACAAGACAAAAAATCCCACATATCGAAAATGATGAAGTCTTATCTTATCACATTAATAGTGCGTTGGAGATTATTAATAGTGAGAAATTTATTGTCTTTTTCAATGAATCAGAGTAAAAGGTTAATTTATGATTCCAGATATAATAATTAAGAATGCAAGTCAATTAGTGACAATGGATAGTAGATTTGGAGTTCCACGAATAGGAAAATCTATGTCTGAATTAGGTATAATAAAGGATGGGGCAGTTGTAATTAAGAAAGATAAAATAATTGCTGTAGGTTCAACTTCAAAGATAATATCTAACTATGATTTAACTGATATAACTACTATTATAGATGCTTCAAATAAATTAGTTACTCCAGGATTTGTTGATCCTCATACACATATTATTTTTGGGGGATCGAGGGAAAATGAGTTAGCAATGAAATTAAGTGGTATTTCTTATTTGGAAATTTTAGAACACGGTGGAGGAATCTTAAAGACAGTACGAGAAACTCGAAATGCCTCAAAAAAAGAATTGGTTGAAAATGGGCTAAAAATTCTTGATACTATGATAGAATACGGAACAACTACAGTCGAAACAAAATCAGGATATGGATTAAATGTTGAAAGTGAAATTAAATCTTTACAAGCTATAAAAGAATTAAATGAAAAACACCCTATAAATATCATTTCTACATTCCTAGGCGCACACGCAATTCCTCCAGAATATAAAGGAAAAACGAATGATTATGTTGATTTAATTATTAGAAAGATGTTACCAAAAGTTGCAGAAGAAAATCTTGCAGAATTTTGCGATGTTTTTTGTGAAGAGGGGATCTTCTCAATAGAACAAAGTCGAAAAATATTAGAGAAGGCTAAGGAATATGGATTAAAACCTCAAATTCATATTGATGAGATTGTTGATACAAATGGAGCTCAATTAGCAGCCCAAATTGGTGCAGTACAAGCAGGACATTTATTGAAGTCGAATGAAACTGGATTGAAAGCGATGGCTAAAAAGCGAGTGATTAGTACATTATTACCTGGAACTCCTTTTTGTTTAATGTTAAAAGAGTATGCTAATGCTCGAAAAATGATTAATCTCGGAGTTCCTGTTGCCTTAGCTACTGATTTGAATCCAAATTGTTGGACAGAGTCAATGCTAATGATAATTGTTTTCGCTTGTTATAAAATGAAAATGACTCCAGCAGAGGCAATTTCAGCTTCTACAATTAATGCAGCATGCGCCTTAAGAAGAGAAAATGAAATAGGGAGTCTAGAAATTGGAAAAAAAGCGGATATCATTATTTTTGACGTTCCAAATTACCAATATTTAGCGTATCATTTTGGTGTAAATCTGGTGCAAAAAGTAATCAAAGATGGTAAAATTATAGTCAACAAGTCTTAATATTAAGTTTAAATTGTAAATTTAGATGGCAGTAATGCCCTTAAAAGTCAAAATAATCTTCCAATAAATCTTTTGGTTTGAGCTTTTCAGGAGATTCTAATTGGAGATAATAATCGAGAGAATTTAAAACCGATTCTAATGGTAATACACCAATTAATTCAGTACCAACAATTGGGACACCGTATCTATTTGCTTCAAGCCTAACTAATTCCATTTGACGATATAATGGGGTTTTTTTATAATTCACGTTACTAATTCCAACTTGGACACAATCTCTTCCTTTCAACTCTGTACCCATTGCTTTTAAATTTATAAGTCCTCCTGTTCGGTTATGAATTGCTTTTGCCACTTTTTTAGCTATTTTAACATCTTTTGTTCCTAAATTAATATTAAAACTAATTAATGGATTGCGAGCACCCGTTATTGTTGCACCAGCAGTTGGATGAAATTTTGAAGGGCCATAATCTGGTTTTCTTTTTTGATCAGTTTGAATTTTTTCTTTTAATCCTTCATATTCTCCCTCTCTAATATTATCAATGTCTTTTCTTTTTTCATTAACCGCTGATTCTTCGTAGAGATAAACTGGTACTCCTTCCTCAGACAATTTTTCAGCGAATTTTTTTGAGATTTCAATACATTCCTCCATTGTCACATTTTGAGCTGGAACAAAAGGTACAACATCAACAGCTCCGATTCGGGGATGCTGTCCTTTATGTTTATCCATATCAATTAATTCAATAGCTTTCTTCGCAGCAGCAATATTAGCATTTAAAACACCTTCTGGGGTTCCAACAAAGGTTATTACTGCTCTGTTGTAATCTGAATCAAATTGAACATCAACAATTCGGGTGTTAGGGGTATTCCTAATCTCATCTACTATTTTTTCAACCTTTTCACTATCGGTTCCTTCACTGTAATTAGGAACAGATTCGATAATTTTTTTATTAGAATTATTCATTTTTACATCCCTTCAATTCAATCTTTTTTAGCTTTACCTTTCACTATAAAATTCATTTATCTTGTATTAATATTATAAGATCTCTAATCATAGTAAACTAAAAAAGATTAAGTATAGAGTTAAAACAAAGAAAAGATGATATTAAAGATTGAATTATATATCAAAACTTTCTTCTTAAATTATATCAATAGGTTAGGAAATTTGGTTTACCTATTTCTGTGTTCCTAATAATTTATTTAAAACTTACTTTTTAAATTGATTAAAATAATAATATTAAAGATCTATTTTATTGATTGTAAATGCGTTGAATCATTGAATTTAGACTTTTTAAAGATTTGGTTTTACCCCTTAGAAATAGACAAATTAATTCCATTTAAGAAATCATCAATACATTTCTCATATAATTTCACTCTTTCATACCATAATTTCAAACTATTCTGAAAGTGCTTATATGTATTATTAGACAAATAATTAGAAATCTGGTTAAAAATTTCAGGATTAGCCATGGTTTCTCTCCCAATCATTAATCCATCAACATTAGTGTAATCTAAAACCTTTTTCGCAAATTGAGGGGTATTTATATCTCCATTTCCAATTATGGGGATATTACTTAGTTCTTTGAATTTTTTTAAAGCTTTTAAATTTAGTTCTTCTTTCTCAAATCTACCTTCTATAGTTCTAGCATGGATTGTTAAGAAATCGATTCCTGAATTATTAACAATTTCAGTGATTTCCTTAATATTATCGGGTTCTGATTCACCTATCCTTGTTTTTAAAGATACAGGATATGAACTATATTTCATCACAAGTTCTAATAATTTTTTCAGATGATTTAAATCCTTTATGAGATATGCTCCCGATTTAGAATTTAAGGCTCTTCTAGAAGTACAACCCGCATTAATATCTACTGCATCAACATTATAAGATTCAAGTAATATTAATGTCTCTTTAAAGTCTTCTAAATCTCGTCCCATTAATTGAATTGAGATAGGCTTTTCTTCTTCAATCTTTGATAGTTCTTCTTTAATAGATTGTGGATTGCTATTTATTCTCTTAGTGTAGATCATAGGTATAAAAACTAAACCAATCTTGGAAAATTTTTTACAAAATCTCCGATATGCTGGAGTGGTAATATTTTGTAAAGGGGCTAAAAGTAGATTATTTCTTATTTTCAAATTTCCAAGATTCATTTTAGAAACAAAAAGTCTATTAGAATTTAGTAATTATAATCAAGATGTTTTTTAAAAATCAACCAATACCTTAATTAAGACTATATTTGTTCTTAAATTAACTTTATTGAAAACTAAATAATGTGAGCTTAGATTGACAGATTATATTAAAAAGTTTGAATTTGAAGTGAAACCAAAGCAAATCTCCTATAATGCGGGAGAGCCCTTGAAACTTAATAGTGAATTTAGATTTTATCATAATAAACATAAAATTCGTAAAGAATTAAGCGCATTACAGTATTTATTTCAAGATTACATAAAAAATCCGCTCTTGGCTACTGGTATTAGAGATAGTTATGTAAAAGCTGATTATACAGAAAATTATTTATTTGTTGTGCTTGCAACTGCGAAAACTATAAAAAATACTAATGAGATTATAGAAGAATTTGTTAGTAAAGATCTAGGAAATAATTGTTACTATATCAAAACCGATGAAGACTCTTTACTAATTTTTGCAAAAAATTCAGGTGGGATCACTGCAGGTATACAACAAACGATAAGTATATTGAAACAAGTTTTAGAATCATATTTCGAAAGAAAACAATTTGATGAATTTATAAAAATACCTCAATTTTTACTATACGATTGCAAGAATAAATAATTTTTCTCCAATATATTTTGAGATCCTCAATTAATCTTTCTTTTAAATACTGATGATATAACCAATTTTAAAGATACCTAAACATCAAATTTATCCTTTTAAGATAAAAGAAGTTTTTAGGGAATTAAAAAGTTATAGAAATAGTACTTTTTTATCTGACATATTGCCATGGTTTCTGCTTTTTTAAACCATATGCCTTATCTGCATATTCTTCTACCATTCTATGGGTATTAAAATAAGCAGCTAAAGCAATTGCATTTTTAGATTTAAATAACCATTCATCATGGTTCATATAGGTTGGGATCAATTCTTGTTCTAAGATTTCGTAAATTTCATTAGCATCTCTTTCCCAATCGTTCAATTTTTCGTTCTCTTTATAATCCTCCGGCTTCTTTCCTATAGCCCATCCAGCAGTGGGATTCTTTGTAAAACCTTCTATCCACCATCCATCTAAAACACTTAAATTTAGTACTCCATTTAATGCTGCCTTCATTCCACTAGTTCCACAAGCTTCACGATATCTTTCAGGAGTATTCAACCAAACATCTACACCCGAAACTAACATATGGGCTAGATCCATGTTGTAGTTTTCCATTAATACGACTTTTACGCCGTAATTATCATAGAGATATTCTCCAGCTTCAAATATTTTCTTAATATAATCTTTTCCACCTTGATCTTTAGGATGTGCTTTCCCAGCAAAGAGAAATTGGATATTTCCTTTACATATTTTTCCTAATCTATCTAAATCATGAAAAAGCAAGACAGCACGTTTATATGTAGCAAATCTTCTGGCGAATCCAATGGTTATTATTTCTTCATCTAAAAGATTCCATGAATGGCCTTTTTGATAACTGATCAGATTAAATTTATTTTCTATATGAGCGTCAAAAAGGTCAAGATCGTCTATCTCTATTGCATTTTGAAGAATTCTGGGATTCGCTTTCCAATTAGGCCATTTTCTGTCTAATATATCTCTAATCGGTTTCGAAACCCAAAAAGGAAGATGAACTCCGTTAGTGATATAATCAATATTTCTATTTGGAAACATATTATTAGCGACAATTCCATGCATTTTTGAAACTGCGTTAACATATCGCGATAAACTCATTGCAAGCACCGTCATATTTAGTTCTCCATTGTCATCACCTAACTTTTTAATTTCAGGAGGATATCTATCTTTAAAGACTTTTTTCACTAAGTCATAATTGAATCTGTCATGCCCTGCTGGTACTGGAGTATGTGTCGTAAATACACATTTGTCTCTAACCTTTTCTGCATCCTTATTAAATTTTCTAAATAATTCAAGTGTAGCAAAGGCTCCATGTCCCTCGTTAATGTGATAAGTTTTAATATTCTTGTAACCCAGTGAATCTAATAATCGCACGCCTCCGATTCCCAAAATAATTTCTTGAGCAATCCTATTCCAGCGAGAGGTTGAGTCATAAAGTGAGCCAGTTAAATTTTGCATCCACTCTTCATTTCCTTCGACTTCTGTCGTCAAAAGGTATATTGGAACTACATGCCCTGATTGCCCTATTACGCTATATAACCACGCACTAACCTTTATTTCTTTATCTTCCAACATAATCGTAATAGGTTTTTCTACTTTTTCGAATTCATAGAAGAATGACCATTCAATTTCTTTTTCTTTTTGTTCTCCTCTTTCATTAAAGAGTTGGTAAAAGTATCCAGAACTGTAACATAAACATATTCCTACCATCGGAATTTCTAAGTCAGCAGCACTTCTTACTGTATCTCCTGATAAAACTCCAAGTCCTCCAGAATAAGTTGGGATGTTTGAATCCATTCCAATTTCCATGGAGATATATGCAATTTTTGTATCTTCTTTTAAATCATCTGTAATTTCCATTTTACATCAAAATTAATTTAGATATTTTTAATGTTCTTATAATTCTTTTAAAAGAATTTAGGTTTATAAATTTTTAATATATAAAATTAACAATTATTATTATGTATTTTCCCAAGAAAATCCATTTATCTCTCAAAATTCACTAATATGTTTATTTAATTTAATTTTCTATATGTTTGAATGAATTAATTGGCAAAATTAGCAAAATAAAAAGAAAAATTAAATTTTATATATTTAGAGTTTTATTTTTAAGGATTTCAACTTTAATATTTGGATCTTTTTCTTGGACAATTTTTTTATAACTTGTTAAATCTTTGTCCCAATTATGCATGGGAACTACATAATTCGGTTGAATATCTATAGCACATTGAGCAGACTCTTCAAAATCCATAGTATATGTACCACCACATGGAAGTAAAGCCACATCTATATTTCTCTTTTTCAAATCTTTCATTTCCGGGATTCTTTCCGTATCTCCAGCGTGGTATACTTTTTTACCTTCTGATTCTAATATGACTCCAGCCCATTTCTTTTCTTTTGGATGGTTAGGTTTTTTTATGTTATATGAAGGTATTAATTCAATCTTAACACCTTTAACTTCATAAGGGTCAAAAAATTCTAATCCCTTTCCATCAAATTTCTTAAGATTATTCTTTATACTATTTGGTCCTAATACTATCGTATCGTTCTTCAATATTTTTTTAATAGAACTCTCATCGAAATGATCGTGATGCTCATGGGTTGAAACTATGATATCTGCCTTCTCCTCATCTGCAGAAAGTTGATATGGATCAAAATAGATAATCTTTCCATTTGTTTTTACTTTAAATGAGGCATGTCCTAACCAAGTAATTTCCACTATTTATCACCTTTTGAATTAAATTTTTATTATAGATTATTTGTAATTGTTTTGAGCAAATTGTTACATATGCATCTATATTTGCATTTTTAAAGAAGTTAAGTATTAAACTTTATAGAATAAAGATTAAAAATTTTGGTTATATTTATTCAAAATTAAGTATTTAATTGAAAAGGAAGGATTAAGAATCGTCTTTATTATTAAGTAATCTTGATTTGGGATCTAATAATCTTTTTTTCTTCAGATATTCATACTTTTTTGATTTAGTAATGTCTATTTCTGCCATTCTTTCTTCAAACATTCTGTTTCTAAAGTTACGATTCGGATTAAGATTCATATTCACTGTGGGAATATTTCTTCTGAGCTTTTTATCATTTTGTGCATTAAAAGGATGTAAATTCTCTCTGAATTTTTCTTTGTCCTTAAGATTTTTTTCCAAATGTGGATTAAAAGGTTTCAAATCATTTTCATACAATTCTGGAATCTTTGAGAATTGTTTAGGTATGCTACTAGATGATACCCGACAGATTGGACAATTAATCTCATTTAAACCATGTATACAAGTCAATTTAATCATACCTATTTTTATTTTTCTACATTGATTT
Source organism: Promethearchaeota archaeon (assembly GCA_037386725.1). Taxonomy (GTDB): domain Archaea; phylum Asgardarchaeota; class Lokiarchaeia; order Sigyniarchaeales; family SOKP01; genus JARRLT01. The sequence continues at coordinate 9,387 of JARRLT010000033.1, read as the reverse complement.
AAATTTATATTTTCTTAAAATCTTTTTTATTATAAAATATGTAATTATAGATTTCTAGTGAGATATCTTTGGGTTCTCCGATTTTTTATCTTAATTTAAAGTGTAAAAGGTGGTAATTAACAAAATTCCTATTACTTTTTGTTATCGTCAAAGAAACTTTTATAGAAAGAAAAATTAATTGTGTTACATCATTTGACATAATAGCAAATAATTAAAACATTAGAAAGAATATGACAAAAGGATTAATATTATCTGGTGGTTGGGGGACACGGTTACGTCCATTAACTTGCACGATACCTAAAACTTTAATACCAGTTGGGAATATACCCGTTATTGAACGTCAAATACTTTTATTGAAAGAAGCTGGAGTGAAGGAAATAGTTTTAGCGGTGAGTGTAATGGCTGATTTTTTAAGGGCTTATTTTGAACATGAGGAAAAGCTAAAAGGTTTAAAGATCCATTTTACTGAAGAAAAGAGCCCAATGGGTACTGCTGGAGCTTTAAAATTAGCTGAACCCTATTTAAAAGATGATAAATTCTTTATGTTAAATGGGGACGTAATTTTAAACTTCAATTTTAAATGGATGCTAGATGCTCACGAAAAATTTGGTGGAGTTGGAACTATAGCAAGTAAAATGGTAGAGGATCCCTCCAGATATGGGGTACTTATCACTAATAAAGAAACACATCAAATTTTTGAATTTCAAGAAAAAGAAAAATATGAACCAGAAGAACACCCTGAAAAGGAAGTTCCGATAAATGCTGGTGTTTACTTATTAGAGCCAAAAGTATTCTCCTACATTCAACCCCATAAAAAACTCTCAATTGAAAGAGATACATTTCCAAAACTTGTAAAAAATGAGAAGCTATTTTATTATCCAATCGAGGGTATATGGAAGGACATTGGGAAACCCTATGAATTACTCGAAGGAAATATCTTATTAATGAAAGATATATTGAAAAAATTAGACGGAAAAAGAAACTTAATTGAAGAAAGCGCGAATGTAGATGGTTCTGTTAAGATAATTCCTCCCGTGACAATTGGCGAGAATTCAGTTATTAGAAACAATTGTATTATTGGTCCTAATGTAATAATCGGTAATGATGTTTATGTTGAAAAAAATACAAAAATTCAAAACTCTCTAATTTATAACGAGGTCTATATCTCTCAAAATTCAGAAATTGAAAAATCTATTATTTCAGATAATTGTCATATCAGAAAGGGAGCGAAATTGAAAGGGAATAATGAATCCTTAGTAATATTAGCCTCTTTCGTTGAAGTAATGGAAAATATAGAATTAAACGCTTTTGAAAATGGTGATTTATCCTTTTGTCATCATGAAGTCGTTAAGGAGAGTTTGAAATAAAGAAAAATTACAATAATGTGGTTTTCTATAAAGTTTTATAATTTCCATCCATAATTTGTGAGATGTATTTTCTCCCTTTTATTATCCACATTATATTATGACCCTCCCTAGCCAATTTTCCCCATTTTGACTTTTTTTGACGATTTTGCTCAATAAATCTATAACCAGAGAAATCTACATATTTTATTCCTCTTGAAAATTTCTGTATTTTAATCGTATCATCCTCAATATTCAAATCTCTTTTATTCTCAAAAATTGCTTTATATATCTTCATAGCAATTTCTTTTAAATCTTCCATAACCTTTCCTCATAGATTTTGATTTTTTAATATTAATTTGATTGAAGTTTTTCAACAATTAATTCTAAATAGGACTTCCTAATTGAGTCAGATTTTTCTATATTTAATTCTTTTAAAAATGAAAATAATTCCTTAGTTTTTTGAGAGACTTGTTCCTTTAATTCTACAATTACCTCAACTTCAATAAAAAATTGGTCTAAAATGGGAAGATAATCGATTAAACACTCAATTTTGTTATCATCATAAATTATTTCATATAGATCTCTTTTTTTCTTGACTGTGATTATATCTCTAAAGTTTAGAGTATCTAAGATCTCCTTTAAATTTTCAACATTTTCAAATTTAACTTCGAGTTCTTTCCTGGTTTTAGTTTGATCATCGATTTTTTCTCCCTTATAGGTCAAATAATATTTAAATTGGTTTTCTCCATCATTAGGATTTGATGTCTTAAATTCTTTGGATTCTCGAATTCTTAACGCTTCATCTGTTTTTCTAAAATCTCTCAGCTTTCTCGGCATATTATAGTAGGTGTCTTTATGTTCTAACGATACAAGATATCTCGCTCCAAGATTTTTTAATTTACTTTTGATTTCTTCAGGATCATTAATCTTAGCCTTAATTTCGACTTCTATCAAAAAAATCACATAAATTCATTAATTAGTTATTTTAATTATGATTAATAATCAACAGATAAATTTTAACTTTCAATTTTTTTAATATAAACGAAAAAATGATTGATTTTTCTATAACCCCAGAAGAAAAAGAATTAGCTCAAAAATTAGCCAAAGAGTATAATTATTTACCTTATATGATAGAAAGATACCTTCAGATTTTTGGAATTAATGAAACAAAGAAATATTTAATGGCTAATGAAGAACCACTAAATCCTTCTATACGTGTTAATGAACTTAAAATATCCACAGAAAAGTTAGAAGAAAAATTAATTAGAAAGGGATTTAAACTGAATAAAATCGATAAAATTCCCTTTGGTTTCGAAGTTCTTAAAGAGTCTCAAAATTTAGGTTCTTTACATGAATATTTACGAGGATATTTCTATTTACAAGGTATCGCTTCAATGTACCCTCCTATTATACTTCAACCAACATCTGATGACTTAGTAATTGATATGGCCGCCGCTCCAGGTAGCAAAGCTACAGAATTAGCGCAAATAATGGAAAATGAAGGACAACTAATACTTATTGAGAAAAATTATCAGAGAATTCCTTCTTTAGAATTAAATCTAAGAAGATTGGGAGTAAAAAATTCATTAATAATAAATTATGATTCGACAAAACTTTCAAATCTTAATTTAAAAGCCGATAGGATCCTTCTAGATGCTCCGTGTACGGGTGAGGGTTTAATTAGAAAAGATCCATTAAGGAAGAAAAGTAAATCTTTAGAAGATCTTTCAAAAATGAATAAAATTCAAAAACAATTATTAAAAGAAGGACTTTCATCATTGGTTTCTGGAGGAACTTTAGTATATAGTACATGTTCTATTGCTCCTGAAGAAAATGAATTTGTTATTGATGAAATATTAAGGGATATGAATAACTTTCGAATCCTCAATATATCTATGAACATTGGTTCACCAGGACTTACACATATCTTTGGCAAAACTCTTAATCAAAATCTCCAAAAAGCTCGAAGATTATATCCTCATAAAGACAATACAATAGGTTTTTTTATATGTTTAATTGAAAAAACTTAGATCTTAGGAATACCTTGCCAACTTTTCAAAATAAACTTATTGTTCTTCTCTTAAATAGTATCCTTTATCGACTAAATTTAACGCAACTTTATTATTTAAATTGTTTTTTTTTTTATAAGATCATTCCCATATAACAAACTTTTCTCTCCATCCTCATTAATAATTACAATATTCTTATCCGAAAATATCCTATACTGATATAATAACTCAGCTCCCTCAAGACTTAGGAAAAATAGTCCTCTTTTAAAATATCCAAAATATATTCCACCATCAACTATTATTTCTGATTCATTTTCCTGGATTTTTTTATATATTTCGAAAATCTGTTCTGAAATTAGAAAAATCATTGGTAGAATATCAAAATCTTTTTTCAGAGATAACATAAACGTAAATCCTTCATTTTTGAGGATTTCCATTACATTAGGATTGATATCATTTAGACCTTTTTTAAGCATATTAGTTTCAATAGCATTGATAATCCGAAATTTAGATCGATTCACATCTGGCATATTTGAATTAATTAAATAAATAAATCCTTATTATTATGTATTAATAGATAAATTATTTGATTAATTAAATAATCATTTGGTAAGATAATGGGTATTAAAAAGATTGAGGACGAAATTGATCTAAAAGAAGCAATGAGAAAAAAGGCAGCAGAATTAAAATTAAAAGAAATGCAAGCAAAAGCATCCGTAAAAAATTTAACTAAAGAGAGATTGAAGGAAATCGCTAAAAGTCATGGTGTTTTATTAGCTTTAAATCCAGAATTAAAAGAGGATGTTAAATATTTACAACAAAAATTTAATATACCCTCATCAAAAATTATTTCTGAACAAATCACAGAAATGGATGTACTCAGTAAACGATTTTCACGCGTAGATGAAGAAAAATTAGGAATGCTAGCATATCAAAGAATATTGATGAGAAAAGAAGAAATAGGAATTGGTTTAATTCCATTGTCAGAAGTATTCGACATAGTGAACACAGGAATATTAAAAGAAAAAATAGATATTAAGGATGTAGCAAAAGCGATGAAAAAGTTACAAAAAAATGGCGTCATTGAAGATGTCAAGGAATTAGATTCTGGTGTAATCATGGTCCAATTCTTCCCAATTCAATATACTGAGGATCAAGTAAAGATAATTAATTTAGTTAAAGAAAAAGGACAAGGAGTTATTTCTTTAGAAGATGTTATCAAAGGATTAGATTGGCCTCAAGATAGGGCCTTAAGAGCTTTAAAAACCTTAGAAGATAGTGGATTAGCAAAATTCAGGGAATCTATACTAAAAGGTAAAAATTGGTATTTTCCTTCAATCTAAAAACTAGAAATTTTCATTATTCAATTTTTATTCTTAAACTAATTTGACCATTTTCTGTTTCTATAAACTTTCCACGACCTTCCTTCGAAAGAATTATAAAAATTTTTCTAATATCTTCCTTTGGTAAATTACTAAAGTCTTGATTTGCTTCTCGTAATTCATAAAGGGCTATTGGTTCTATTTTTCCCCATTCTAATGCCCAGATAACCATTTAGCCAATCCTTGCTCAATAAGTTCTTCGGCAATTTCTTTAATCGCTTCAGTTCTATTTTGAAATTTAGTAAATGGTTTTTTATCGTATAATTGTCTTACATAAATTATATGTAAAATAGAGTATTTTGCATAATCGTATAAAACTTTAGCCCATTCTTGTTTCCATGATTCATAATCTGAAGGATTAGATTCTTGATTGGGGATACTATACATAAATTCATATCGAGGTTCATCTAACCATGAATAATTAGCAAGTAATTTCTCATAAGGAGTTAATTCTTTTTCTACGACTCCCTTTTCTCCTAAAATTTCTTCTTCTAAACTATTAATTTTTGCTTTAATATATTCTGCGCTTTTTTCAAATGTTTTTATATCTGATTCTTTACTTTGTTTTGAAAATAAATTCTCTATATCATTAAACTTTCTTTCAATATCATCAATTTTTCCTTCTTTTTCTAAATCTTGAAGTGTCTCTTCAATCTCTTGCTCCTTTTGAGGTGCTTCTTTCTGTTTCTTTTTTTCTTTTTTTACTTTCAGTTCTTTAAGTCGTTTATATTCTTCCAACAAGTCCTCGAATTCTTTTTCATACTCATCTTCTTTATTTTCTTCTGGTTTCTCTCTTCTTCTTTCCATAATAGTTCTCAAATTTCCCAGGTTTTAATTTATTTATTCTCCGAATTCTTCAGCCCAATCTTGATATGCCTTTAAATCTTTTCCAGTAATCATTGGTTTTACCTTTTTAATAGTCTTCTTAAAATCATTAAGAGTTACATCTCTTAACTTTACTTCTGAACTCGAACTTTCTAATAATCCCCCCATATCTAATTCTCTGATGGGTAACATTATGGTCTCTCGACATACGTTCGCTATATCTCTTCCAGAATATCCCTCAGAGCGAACCGCTAGCTCTACAAAATCATCTTCATCTAATGCGAGATTTACTCCCTCAGTATGTATTTCAAAAATTCTTGATCTTGCTTCAGTATCTGGTAAAGGTACATAAACTTTTTTCTCAAATCTACTTAACATCGCATTATCTATATCCCAAGGACGATTTGTCGCTCCAAGAACTAACATCAGTTTATCATGAGAAGATTTTACCCCTTGGATTTCACTAAGCAATTGAGTTTTAACTCTTCTCTCTCCCCCACTCTCTGATCCAGTACCTCGTTTAGTAGCAACAGAATCAATTTCATCAATAAAAATAAGACTGGGTGATTTTATTCGAGCAACTTTAAATAATGAACTTATTAATTTTTCACTCTCTCCTAACCACTTACTCAGTAAGTCAGCAGATGACACGTTAAAGAAGGTAGCTTCACATTCAGTTGCAGCTGCTTTTGCTAAAAGAGTCTTACCACATCCAGGAGGACCAAAAAGTAAAATTCCTGACCAAGGTCTTCGAGCACCTACAAATAATTCTGGTTTCATTATAGGAAGCACAATAGCTTCTCTTAATGCCTGTTTACAATTACTCAATCCAGCAATATCCTCCCATTGTACATCTGGAGACTCAGTTAAAATGGTTCCTGATATTGAATTAATAATTTCTTGCTCCTCTTCAGAATATTGCTCGCCACTTGCTTCAATTTTATCTTCTTTAGATTTGCTTTTTTCAGGAATTTGTGGATACACTTTTGAGCCACTAATATGGTATTTAAGAACTTTTGCCCTTTCGACATATTGTTCTATTTGAGCTCTACATTTCTCAATCATTATTGGATTTTTATTGAATCTGACAAACTGGATTAATGCTTCTGCAGATCTTTGATATTTATTGATAGCTTTTCGATAATCGCCCTTTTCATCAAAAGCTACTGCTTCTTTTGCTTCTTGAACGGCAAACTGGTACAGTTTTGAATCTATTGATGATATGATAATACACCTTGTTTTTTGCTAACTCTATTTATTATAAAAATCTTTATTTATATTAATATATATTATGATAAATCCAAATTAATTCTTGCAATTCATTGAAATATTGGACTATAAAATATTCTAATTTTATAGTAAATAATTTTAAAATATCAGATTATCTTATATAATATTAAGAAATAGAATTTCTTTAGTGAAGTAAGTTTAACATATTGATGGTGAAAAATTATAGGATTTTTAAAAGATATTTCAAATTGGCTTAGTGGAAAGTCAGGTAAAGATAATAGTGTACGCTCTGCCGCGATTAAATTAAAAGTATTTAATAAGAGACTTATGCGACAATCTAAAAAAATGGAAATGACAGCAAAATTAGCGCGTGATAAGGCAGTAAATTTAAGAAAAGAAGGAGATATGGAAGGTAGTAAATTTCACGCACGTAATTTTCTTCAAGTTAAAAAGCAAGCGAGGGCAATTGATAATTTTAGAACTAATTTAGAAGGATTACAGTTTAAATTAGAACAAGCGAATGCTGTAAGCGATGTTGCGAATATCATGAAAGATATAGCAACTTCAGTTTCTCAATTGAAAGCCCAATTGTCTATTCCACAGATTACAGAAATGATGAAGGATATAAACCTAGATATTGAAGATTTCGAAGTTACACAAGAAATTACTTCAGATAGTATGGAAGATATAACTCTCGATACACAGGTTACTGATTCTCAAGTTAATGATTTATTACAAGAAATCGATGCTGAAATAAATGTTGAAGTTGGTCAAGCCTTACCAAGTGTAACTTCAAACGAAAAAATTAATGAATTAGAAAAAGAGCTTAATAAACTTAAATCTAAAGACTAAATTAATTATAGTTAGCAAATTCTCACTTGAAATTAAGATTACTTTTATTTTTTTGACCAAAACTATTTAATCTTAGGAATTATTTTTAACTTAATCTTAATTTCAATATTCAATTATAAGATAATTATGAAACCAGAATTAATTACAATCGGATCATGCACTCTTGATTGCATGATTCAGATTAATGATATCCTCCGATTTGAACTTTTAGACAAGGATATTGTCAAAAAATATACCGCAATAGAATATAGTCGAAAGTTAAATATACAAAATGTAAAATTCGTACCTGGTGGCTCGGCGGCAAATATTGCGTCAAATTGCGCAATGTTGGGACTTAGGACTTCATATATAGGAATTTTAGGAAAAGATTTTTCTGCTCAAATTTGTCTAGAGGATATGAAAAACCGTGGTGTGGATCTTTCAAATATTATTCAAACCCATGAAGATAATACAGCTTTTAGTGTTATTTTAAAGACAGAGTGGGGAAAAGATCGGAGCATTTTAGCATATAAAGGAGCAAATGATTTACTTACTCCTGATCAAGTTAAAGAAGAGATCTTTGATGATGTAAAAGCTTTTGCATGGACTTCCCTTACAAAAGAAGGAGCAGTTAAAGCTATTGATAAAGCAATAAATATTACTCGAAGAAAAGGAGGTAAAATCTTTGCTGCTCCAAGTATGTCTATCATAAAAAATAACCCTGATTGGGCTAAGACTTTAATCTCAAAATCAAATGTAGTTTCTTTAAATAAGGAAGAAGCACAAGACTTTACCGGAAGAAAGGATACAATCAATATAATTCATGCTTTTAAAAATTTAGGCGTTGATCTAATTTCGATTACTGACGGTTCCAATGGGTCCGTCTTATCTGATGGAGAAATTATGATTAAAAGTGATGTGTATTCTGGGACGGTGGAAGATACTACTGGAGCAGGTGATGCTTTTTTAAGTGGAATTCTTCTTTCTGTGTTAAAGAATGTTCCATTGGAAAAGATGGCTAAAATCGGTTCAGCATTATCTTACTTGGAATGTCAAGAATCAGGAGTACGTGAAGGTTTACCAAAAAGTTTTGAAGAATTGGAGAATTTTGTTAATAAGAATGAATTGAAACAAGTGAGTTCAAAGCTTTTAGCCTAGCTAGCATTATTAACTTCTCTTAGGATTTCCTTTTTCTTTATAAATTACTTTAAAATCATTAAATTACAACTGTTGAATGATTTATTTCTTAAAAATTAAATGTTTTAAAATAACGAAGCTTTTGTTTCCGAATATATATTCATAACCTTTAATTTTAAATACTCATTCAGTAATTTATAATTATTACAAAAAATTTATAAAAAAGTGCGAAATATGGGATTTAAAGAAACCTATGAGGCAATAAAAGAAGATATATCCAATGGCGAAAAGAATTTCAATGTAAAGTGCGAAATGATAAATGATGGATTGCAATGTAAAACTACAATGGGTGCTAAACCACACGAAATTTTGATTGACGCCCCACCTGGATTAGATGGAACAGATGAGGGACCCTCTCCTTTGTTGGCAATACTTGCTTCTATTGGAGCTTGTATAGTTGCTGTTACAAGGTTTTGGGCTAAAATTATGGATATTAAAATTGAGGAATTGACTGTTCACTCCCGAGGTCATATTAATCTTGGTGCGATATTTGGACTCGATGATGATATGTTACCTGGATATGATCAACTTGAACCTGTTATAAGAATTAAAGCTGATGCCCCAAAA
>JARRLT010000032.1:0-8699 GCA_037386725.1 Promethearchaeota archaeon | reverse complement strand
TATGTTGATTTCAACGTTGAAGTGCCCACTGTTGGCAATTATGGCACCGCTTTTCATTATTTCCATATGCCGCTATAGGACAATTTTCAGTTTTAGCGTATACCTCAAAATGTTTAGGAAGGTTTACAACTTGATCACCATGAGACATCCAAACAATCTCCTTGTTGTTAAGGCCCTCAAAAAGTAGATTCTTCTTTTGGATAATTAATTCTGTTTTCCCATATTCCTTAGATTTTTTAAGTTCTATTTTCCCCTCAAAATGTTGAATTATCAAGTGAAAACCATAACAAATGCCTAGCAATGCGATATTTTTCTTAATTACATAATCATAAACGTCTTTATTTAATTTAGGACTCTGCTTTTCATAAACACTATTAGGACCTCCGGAAAGTATAATTCCTTTCGGTTCTAAATCTTTTATTCTTTCTATATTTGCATCAAAAGGTAGAATTTCAGAATAAACCCCTAAATCCCTAACTCTTCTAGCTATTAGATGACAATATTGACCACCAAAATCTAAAACTAAAATATTATCCATATTATTTCCACTTATTGAGAGCAAAAGTTTAATTAAGTTAATTTTCAATAACAAAAAAATTTCTTTATTTTTCCAAAGAATCGCATAAAATAGAACTTTCTGCTTCTGTTTTAAAATTATTTCTTGACTTTAATAAATAGAATGAAGAACCAATAAATATGGATTTTTTTCTTTCAAAATAGAAGTCTTGGACTGAGAGTATTCCTTTAAATCTTAAAAATAATATTTCAACAATTTAAAAGAGATTTTGAAAATTTTAAAAAATCGATTTTTAAGGGGAATAAAATCCAACACATCCCACGAAAATGGGAATCAATCAGTATAATTGATAAGAAACCAAATATAATTTAATCATGGAACGATTTTTAATATTGAGTTACTTATTTATAATATCGGATTTCTTAAAATAGTTTAAAAAAGTGCACTCCCTAAAAATGACCGAATCAAAAGGAAATAAAACAATTATAGCAGAAAAGAATTCTGTGTTGGAAGAAATCGTAGAAAAAATATCACCAGCTCTTAATTATTGCTATAATTGCAATAAATGTGTAAATGTTTGCCCGCTTTCTTATCAGAATGTATTTTATCCGAGGAGACTTATAACTGATTTAATACATTTAGGGCCAGAAGAAGCATTGAAGAATAGTAATATTTGGACATGTTTGACATGTGGATTGTGTATGGAATATTGCCCTATGACTAATAATGAAGAGGGAGTGAATTTTTTGGAAATTATTCTAAAATTACGGTCCATTGCGAATGAGTATAAACCATTGGAATATGATAGAGATAGATGTAATCATGGGATCGAATACTCAAATATTCCATACTTAATGGCAAATAATCAAATTCAAGTTAAAAATAAGTTAGGATTTTTAAAGGAGACAAATTTAAAAATTGCAGGAAAAGGTGATATTGGATTCTTTTTAGGCTGTTTGCCTTTTATGAATTCTATTCCTCCTTGTACAAATGCATGCCCAGCAGGAGTAGATGTTCAAGGATATATTTCTTTGATATCTGAAGGAAAATTTCAGGAGGCTATAGATTTAATTAGAGAAAAGAATCCTTTTCCTTTGGTTTGTGGTCGAGCATGCACACATCCATGTGAAGATTATTGTAATCGTAAAGATTTTGATGATCCCATAGCAATTAGAGAATTAAAGAAATTTATCTCAGATTGGGAAATTAAAAATCCTGGGTTATCAAGTATTAAACCTTCCACACAAAATCGCGAAAAAGTTGCAATTATTGGAGCAGGACCAGCTGGTTTATCAGCAGCTTATTTTCTTGCAAGAATGGGATATAAACCGACTGTTTTTGAACAATCCTCATATACTGGTGGTATGTTGAGAGCAGGAATTCCTGAATATCGATTACCTAATGAAATCTTGGATTATGAAGTTGAGTTTATTAAAAAAATGGGAGTGGAAATCAAAACAAATACACCTATTGGTCCAGAGCTTACCTTTCAAGATCTTTTCGATAAAGGATATAAATCGATATTTATTTCAATAGGTCTTCAAGGGTGTAGATTTCTTAAGATCGAAGGAATTGAGCTTAACAATGTTTTAGGTGGGATTGATTTTCTAAAAGATGTAAATCTCTCAAGAAAAGATTTTGATTTTAAAGGAAAAACAGTAAGTGTTATAGGAGGAGGAAGTACGGCCATAGATTCAGCACGAGCTGCAGTACGATTAGGGGCAGAAAAAGTAAGAGTAATTTATAGAAGATCTGAAGCTCAAATGCCGGCATTTAAATACGAAATAGAAGAAGCAAAAGAAGAAGGGGTTGAATTCCAATTACTTGCTAATCCTATTAGATTAATTGGCGATAAAGAGGGAAATCTTGCTGAAATTGAATGTGTTAAAATGAAATTGGGTGATCTTGATAAATCAGGAAGACGAAGACCAATAACAATTAAAGGTTCAGAATTTAAATTAAAATCTAATTATTTTATTGTAGCGATTGGCCAAGATCCAGATCATTCCAAACTCGAATGTGCTTATGATGATCTAGCAACAGATAAATGGGGAAACATATTAGTAGATGATCTTACATTGGAGACAAGTATAAAGGGAGTATTTGCAGGTGGAGATATAGTTAGCAATAATGCTGTAGCAATTTCTGCAATAGCTGATGGTTATGAAGCAGCAGAATCAATAAATCGATATTTAACAGGTCGAGATTTGAAAAAAGATAGAAATAAAAAAGAAGTTACTAAAAAGTCTCCAACTCCTAGAAAAACTATCATAAGTTCTCCTCGTCAGCATCCAAAACGTGTTTCAGTCGAAGAAAGGAAAACTAATTTTATGGAAGTAGAAAAACCTTTTGAAGAATGGAGCGCAATTTCCGAAGCGAATAGGTGTTTAAATTGCAGCGTTTGTAGTAGCCCTAATCAAAAAATTGATGACTACTATAATGCTTGTGATGATAAAAACGTTCAAGAGTGCTTTTACGGCTCTACAGATCCTGTAATATCAGCAAATTCATCCCAATTCTTAAAAAGTCCAAAAGCAATAATTAGTTTTCTCAATGATTGTGAAATCTCACCTGTAGTATTGGCAGATGAGAAATGCTGTGGTCATGATCTCTTTTGGCAAGGAGATATAGAATCATTCAAGAAATTAGCTAAATATAATGTAAATTTATTTAAGAAAGCGGGTGTGAAGAAGTTAATTTTAAGTTGTGCTGAAGGATATTATATGTGGAAGTATGAATATCCTAAGCTATTTGAAGATTCAGATCAATTTGATATAGAAGTAATTCATATTAGCGAATTTATTTTGAAAAATGGATTACTTGACAATTTTAAAATTCCAACAAGAGATAAGGTTAAAGTTACATATCATGATGCATGTAGATTAGGTCGATTAAGCGATTTTTATGAAAGTCCCCGAGAAATTTTGGAGAAAATCCCATTTGTAGAATTAATCGAGATGGAAAATATAAAAAGAGAAACAAAATGTTGCGGTGTTTCAGCTTATCTTAATTGTGACATTCATTCAAAAGAAATACAAAGAGAACGGATTGAAGAGGCTATAGAGACAGGAGCAGAATATTTGCTAGTAAGTTGTCCAAAATGTTTAGCCCACTTTAATTGCTATCTAAATGAGCATCCAAAAGCCAAAGAAAAGATCAAAATTATGGATTTTATGACGTTTATCGGTGAACTCCTTTTTCTAGTTTAATATCTAATATCTTTATCTGCTAAAAATTCATTTTAAATTTTTTAAATGTATAGAGAAATCCCAGCTCTTTCCCATTGTTGAAGTACTACTTCAATTTGATAATTCAAGTTATATTTTCAAAAAGATTTAATTATTTAGTGAATATTACCACTTAAAGAATTAATTATTTACAAAATTAAGAAGTTTTAAAACATTGGTGAAAAAAATGAGTTTAGACCCTTTTAAGATTTCGCAACAGCAATTGGCGAAGGCATGTAAGATAAAGGACATTGGAGACGATGTTTATCAAGCATTATCTCAACCAGAACGATTCGTTCGTATCAGAATTCCTATGAGAATGGATGATGGGACATTGAAAACTTTTACGGGTTTTCGAAGTCAATACAATTCCGCTCGAGGACCTATGAAAGGAGGAATTCGATGGCATCCTGAAGAAAGTGCTTCTTTAGTAAAAGCCTTATCAGCATGGATGACATGGAAGACAGCTTGTGTAGACATCCCATTAGGAGGAGCCAAAGGAGGGATTATTTGTAATCCTAAAGAAATGAGTGAACATGAAAAAGAACAACTTGCAAGAAAATATATCCGAAAAATTGCAGACTTTATTGGTCCTCATGTAGATGTTCCTGCTCCTGATGTATATACTACTCCACAAATTATGGCTTGGATGATGGATGAATATGAAACTATTTTTAGAAAACATGCTCCTTCTGTAATTACAGGAAAGCCATTACCATTAGGTGGAAGTGCTGGACGCTCTATTTCTACATCAAAGGGAGGAAATTATTGTATTAGAGAAGCAGCGAAAGATATTGACTTGGATTTAAATGGTGCCAAAGTAGCTATTCAAGGATATGGAAATGCTGGTTCATGGGCAGCAAGATTATTAAATGATGAATATGGTTGTAAAGTTATTGCTGTCTCTGATAGTAGAGGAGGGATTTATAATGAAAATGGTCTTGACCCTCACAAAGCTTTTGATCATAAAGTAAAAACATCCTCAGTTGTTGGATTAGATGGAACAAAAGAAATCACAAATGAAGAGTTATTAGAGTTAGATTGTGATGTTTTAATCCCTGCAGCCTTGGAAAATGTTATTACCGAAAAAAATGCTCAAAATGTGAGTGCCAAGATTGTTGCTGAATTAGCAAATGGTCCTACCACTCCAAATGCAGATAAAATTTTGTTTAATAATGGAATCCATGTTATTCCTGATTTTCTCTGTAATGCTGGTGGAGTTACAGTCTCTTATTTTGAAATGGTTCAAGGATATTACCGATATTTCTGGACTGAAAAAGAAGTTTTTGATGCATTAGATAGAGTTATGACTAATGCTTATAAATCTACAAAAGAGAGTGCTGATTCTCACAATATAGACCACCGAACTGGAGCATATTTAGTTTCAATTGAAAGAGTAATTGAAGCAATGAAATTAAGAGGAAGACTTTAATTTCCTTAATTTCTTTTTATTTAAAACCAATTCTTTTTTCTATTCTTTATTTTTTCCAATTTCTTAAATAATTTTAATGAATGTTAAATTTTTTTAATAGATGGGAATTTAAAGTATTTAATTGCTTCGAAGATTTTTTAAATTCTTCAATTTAATTAAAAAAGAGTTGTAAAGGTGTTTTAAAATTATATGAATTGCGATTTAAGACTATATGAATCAATCAAATATGCGGGAATTAATCTAATTCTATCAGTTCCGTGTAAGATGTTACAAGGGATAATAGATATTATAAATCTAAAAAAAGATATACATCATATTCCTTTAACAAGAGAGGAGGAAGGAGTAGGGATTGCAGCTGGAGCCTTTATGGCAGGAAAGGTCCCTGCTTTATTAATGCAAAATTCCGGAATCGGAAACTCTATAAACGCAATAAAATCCCTTTTGGAATTATATGAAATACCTATTATATTTATACTGAGTCATAGAGGAGCAAAAGGAGAAAAAATAAGTGCTCAAATTCCTATGGGACAAATTACATTTAAATTATTAGATTGTATTAATATAAATTATCTTGTCCTTGATACAATAGAAAAGATTGAAAAACTGCCTCCATTCATAAAGAAGGGATTGGAAAATAATCGCTCCATAGCTGTTGTCCTTGAACGAAGTTTATGGGAGGTTTAAAATTGAAAAGATATAATATCCTTCAGGAAATTTCTAGATTGTTAGAGGATCAAATTGTTGTATGTAATATTGGAATTCCTTCAAAAGAGTTATATCATCTTAAGGATAGAAATGAGAATTTTTATATGCTTGGTTCAATGGGTCTAGTTTCATCCATTGCACTTGGAATCGCAATTGCTAAACCTGATAAAAAAATTTGGTGTATTGATGGTGATGGTTCACTTTTGATGAATTTAGGAAGTTTGAGTACTATAGCTTATGAAAATCCTCAAAATTTGACTTTAATCGTTATTGATAATCACGCATATGGCTCCACAGGTAATCAAGAAACTCATACAAAATACAACACAAAACTAGATGAAGTTGCTATAGGGTGTGGATTCACATCAGTAAATAGGATTAGAAAAAAAGAGCAGATTGAACCCATTTTATCACAATTGGATGAAGGTAATCATTTTATACTAATAGAAGCAGAACCGGGGAATAAAAAATTAAAAAATATTTCCTTATCCCCAAAACACATAAAAGAACGATTTATAAAAGCTTTAAATAGATAAGGATTCCAAATTTAATGGTAAATACCTCATATATTACCGTTCTAATTGATCAAGCATTATCTTTATTAGAAGTAATTTATTAAATTTCATAGTTAGAATCATATTATCTCTTCTTTCATATGACGGTCGATATCCCAATCCTTATCATTAGTTTAATTACTTTTGCGATCATCATTATTTCTTATTCCATCAAAAATGCTGACTTTGTTGCTATTTCATTATTATGTGGATTTATCGCAGCTACTATAACTGGACTTACCTTAGGTATTGGAATTGGAACATTTGTAAATTTTATCTCGTGGGAAGCGATTATTATTATCTTAAGTATGAGTATTATCACAAAAATTGCTGAAAACTCGAATATCCTTGAATATTTAGCTATAAAATTGTTTAAAATTTCAAATGGAGATAGACGTGTTTTCTTTTATCTATTATGTATCATTACCACACTTTTGGCAGCGGTCATTACAGATGTTGTCGTAGTCCTTATTATTGGCCCTGTTGTTATTCGTTTATGCCATTTCCTAAAAATACGGGCGGGTACCTATCTAATGGGAATGACTATTTGTATAAACATCGGGAGTATTATAACTCCCTTTTCCAGTGGAGAAAACATTATCATTTCCACTCAATTTGGATTAGATACCCTTTATTTTATACAGAATTATTGGATTTTTTCTTTCTTGCTTTTAATACTAACAGTTGTTTTAATTGATCAATTAATTTTAAAGAAAGAACCTAAGATAGACTCAATGCAAAAAAGGTTCGTCATTGATTTGGTGGATAGTGATGTTATTATTAGGAATAGAAAAGTGTTTCTTTTTAATAGTATAGCAATTTTGGTGATTATCGTTCTTTTCGCGGTTCTCCCTTTATTATATCTTACTGCTTTAATCTCTACTATGATACTAGTTTTAATAAATAAAGCTTATACCAAAAAATCATTAAGTGATCTATTAAGAGATGTAGAATGGGAAATTATTTTCTTTTTTATATCTTTATATCTCGTTATAGGGTGCTTAATTGAGGCGGGTTTCAAAGAAATTTTTGAAGCAATTCCTTTCTTTGGAGTTAATCCTATTTTACTTTCATTTCTTATACTCATTATTATTAGTGTGTTAAGCGGATTCGTAGCAAATACTCCCACCGCTCTTATCTTTATTCCTATAATTCAAACACTTATTTCTGATTTTGGGTTTAACCCTTTACCTTTAATATTCGCTTTCATTATTGGAATCAATGTTGGTGGCAATTTTTTTATTCAAGGCAGTGCTGCAGATATGATGACATTTAAGATTGCCCAAGATGCAGGAGTAGAAAACCTAAATTATAAACGTCTTACAAAGAATGGTGCAATATTTGCTGGAATCCATATAGGGGCATCTGCAGTTTATTTAATTATCCTTAATCTAATGATTCTCGCTTTTGGTTAAATTAAATCAATCGTTTAAAAATATTTGATACATATTTTTTATAAAAAGTTATAAATGCAAAATGGTATAATATATCTAATATCAGAATTCAAATTTTATTAGATAATTAAAATAAGGTGTCTCAAAATTTTATTTAGCTTAGCAGATTATAATCTAATTGATTATATTCAAGGTGGATTTAGTTTAATTTTTGTTGTTATTTCAATCATTATCGGTGTGAGAATTCTTTTAAAATACTTTGAATATCGAAATCTACAGCTTCTTTTAGTCGGATTAGTTTGGATCGGTTTATCTACCCCATGGTTTCCTGATTCTATTAATTTCATTTGGCTTATATTTTTTTCAAATACTATTCCTTTAATAGTTAATTTGTTAGTCGGTAATTTATTTATTCCAATTGTAGGAATACTTTGGGTTAAGGCTTTTACTGATCTTATCTATAACAAGAGTCAAAAACTTTTAATTTTAATATTTGTTTTTATCGGTGTTATCTATGAAATTCTCTTTTTTATATTCCTCTTTCTTAACCCTTCATTGATTGGAAGTTTTCCAACTAGTCACTTCCAAATGGTTTATAGTCCTGGTTTTGAAATCGTTCTCTTGATTTACATCGCAATTTTTTTGGTTACAGGGATATTATTTGGAAGGGAATCTTTAAAATCTGATAACTCCGAAATTAGGCTCAAAGGGAAATTTTTATTAATCGCCTTTATTTCTTTTACTGTCGGAGCTATCTTAGATTCATTACTCCTACGAACACCGTTATTCGTGATAATTACTCGATTAATATTAATTTCAGCCGCGATAGAGTTCTATTTTGGTTTTATTCCACCTGATTGGTTAAAAAAA
>JARRLT010000031.1:0-30034 GCA_037386725.1 Promethearchaeota archaeon | reverse complement strand
TGATCAGTAATTAAAAAATGTCACAAGATCAGTAATTAAGTGACAAAACTATTTTTACTGCCCACAAGTCATCAGTAACGAAAAATGTCACGAAAATTCCCTTTCTTTCTATTCTTTTTATTAGCCTTTTTGTGACAACTGCTCTTTAGATCAGTAACAAAACTGACATTTTAAAACTTAAAATTTACGAGCATATGAGCGCTTTATATCTCTTTATAGCACTTAAATAGTATATTCATTTTAAATGCTATAGTGAGAGAATTCATATTATAATTATTATGTAATCGATTCTTTCGATTAAGTAAGTCAAACTAAAATCCTTTTAAAGTAATAATAATTTAAGCTTAAATGTAAAATTCACAATTATAATATCTATCAAATAAGGTGATTTAAAATTAAAGTAATTGTCACGGATCCAATAGCGGACGATGGTTTAAAAATTTTTGAAGATAATGGAATTGAAGTTGATAAAAAATATGATCTTTCCAAGGAAGATTTAAAGAAGGAAATTGCTAACTATGATGGTGTGGTTGTTCGTTCGGCAACTAAATTAAGAGCTGATGTATT
This sequence comes from Promethearchaeota archaeon, assembly GCA_037386725.1. GTDB lineage: Archaea > Asgardarchaeota > Lokiarchaeia > Sigyniarchaeales > SOKP01 > JARRLT01. The sequence goes on along the minus strand of JARRLT010000031.1, from coordinate 29,467 downwards.
GGAACAAGCAAAAAATTTAAAAGTTATTGGAAGAGCGGGAGTGGGACTGGATAATATAGATTTAGAAAAGGCAGAAGAAATGGGAGTAAAAGTATTTAATACACCGGAAGCTCCATCAGTTTCAGTAGCTGAATTAGCATTAGGATTTATGTTTGCTTTTGCAAGGCATATAACTCATGCAGATAAAACCATGCATGAAGGAAAATGGAATAAAAGCGAATATCTAGGCTTCACATTAAATGGAAAGAAACTTGGAATAGTAGGTTTTGGAAGCATTGCAAAAGAATTAGCAAAACGTGCTATAGCTTTAGGTATGGAGGTAGGAGTATATTCTAGATTTAGTGGAGGTCAACCAGCTATAGATGAAGCAAAAGATTATGGTTGTAAAATTTATCAATCTATAGATGATCTTTTGAAAGATGCTCAAATTATTTCCTTACATATCCCAGCGACGCCAAAAACGAAGAATATAATTAATAAAACGAAAATTGAACTAATGCGTAAAGATGCCATGCTTATCAATACTGCGAGAGGAGACCTAATTGATGAAGATGCTTTATTAGAAGCTTTGAAAAATGACAAAATTGCTGGAGCTGCCCTTGATGTATATAAGCAAGAACCATTAGAAAATAAGGAATTAATTAACTATGAAGGAAACTTAATTCTTACACCACATATTGGTAGTCAAACAGAAGAGACTCAAACATCAGCAGCTACAGGTATTGCTGAAAAAATGTGTAATTTCTTAAAAAATAAATAAAAAGAAAAAATTTAAAATTCTTTTAAGTCGTGGAGAATTAATCCAGAAAGTAACTTAGGATCAAACCATGTTGATTTAGGTGGCATAACTCCACCTTTATCAGCGATTTTTTCCAAATCTTTAAAATCTACAGGGTATAAATTAATAAATAAATCATTCCCTTTTTCTGTAACATACTTTTCCATTTCTTTCGGATCTGTAACGCCACCTATAAAAAAGATATTTTCGCTTGCTCTTACATCTTTAATTCCTAAAATAGGATTTAAAACTTTATCTTGAATAATACTAACATCTAAACTATTATAGATAGACTTAAAATTCTCTTGTTTGGGTTTAAGTTTTTCTACATTCTGCTGCGCTGGCTGCTCGATGATGACCATCTGCAATGAATATTTTTTCATTCTTGAATAATTTTAACAAATCTTCAAGAATTTTAGGATCCGTTTCTTGCCATAAAATGTGTGTATAGCCATACTTATCGAATCTGAACTTTGGATCCTTTTTCTTTATTTTCTCAATAACCTCTTTGATTTCTCTGTTTGATTGAAAAACATTCCAAACCAGACCAGCTGAAACCATTGTTGTGGTGATATTTTTTGTTCTGTCTTTTAATGGCTTTTCCCTTGTATGTTCATGTTTTATAATATTTCCCTTTTCATAATCCTCAAGAGAAACTCCTAAAATCAATCCTTGTTGACTAAATTCAGGAGATTCCTGACGATAAACAAAAATGCTTGGAGTATTTTCTTTTTCGATTACTCTATCTTTTTTAAATCTCTCGTATGCCTTCAAGGCATTTTGGTAAAGCTCATCTCCTTCTCCATCTGGAAGTATTAAATGGATTAAGGAATTCGGATTTTTCTTTAATTCATTTTCTTCTTCTTTATCAATCACATCGTAAGGTTTAGTGACAAATTCCTTTGGATCTTTAGGAAGATACGGCTTGAGAGGTTTAATATTCACCATAGTATTATCTAAAATTGTAAAAAATTTAAATTTATTACGATTTCTACTAAAGACACTCCTTAGAACCTAAAAATGATGTCCTTCAAGGTTTAATAAGTTTTTCTTAAGACTAACTTGCCAACTCTCATCTTGCTTTCCCATAAATCCTCCTATTTTTCCATTTTTCTTAATTACTCTATGGCAGGGAATTATAAGAGGTATGGGATTACTTTTTAGAACATTACCTATTGCTCTGTATGCTTTTGAGTTTAATTTCTTTCCTATTTCGAAATATGACGTTAAGTCCCCAAAATAATAATTAAGAAGTGTTTTAATAACATCTTGAGAAAATTTTGTAGGAAATATACTAATTAATGAGATTTTAATACCAATTTTTTGCAATTCTTTATATAAGTTTACATTCTTTCCTTCAAAATAAGATTTTATTAGTTTTTCCATTTGGATTATTTCCTTAGATGCACTAACATTATCTATAAGTTCCCTTTTGGCTTGTTTTAAAAATTTGTTAACATCTGATTCTTTTTTAAAAAAATTGACTTGTTTCAGATATATATTGTTTTTTTCATTATAAAATGCGATTAAAACAAATATATCAAGATTGCTAACAAATATCTTTATACTTTTGGTTTTCATATGATTATTTATGCCGTTTATTTGTATTTTATGGCAGAGAGATATAAAAATTCTCACATTACAATAATTATTTAAGAAAAGTCTCTCATATTAGTTATAACTTCTTATTAGCAAAAATTATATAATCTATAAGCTAATTAAAATTATAGGAAAAAGTTAAAAATTTTTAGGTTTAAATAAGATGTCTAAAGATCTGAAAGATGTTCTAGATAATATTGAATCTAGTGAACAACAAACTGCAAAACTTCAAGCAAAAATCGATCGCCTTACAGAACTCATAGAAAGACAAAAGAAAATTATAAGTGAACAGGAAACCATTATTGAAGAACAAAAAAGTAAACAGCATGAAATGGTGGATATTCCAGAAGATATAATGGATTTAAAAGAGATTATTGGAGAACAAAGAGCCTTATTAAATGAAAGAGAAGTCGAATTAGAACATGCAAAAGGTTCGAAAGCACAGATTGAAAAGGAGTATGAACTCTTTAGAAATCAAATGGACCCTTTGGAAAAAAATATAACGAATCTTTCGAAGTAATCGGAAACTTAAAATCCGAATTAGTTGAAAGGAAATCCGAGTTATTAATGAGGGACGAAAAAATAAAAAATTTGGAGATTAGAATCCAAGAGCTGCAAAGATTTTCGGATACGGTTAAAGGAGAACAATCTAAAGAAATAGAAGAAATGCGAAATGCATATCATCAAGAAATTGAAGAATTAAAAAAAGAATACCAAAATGAGAAGCAAGAATTACAAGCAAAGATAAATGAACTCGATACAAAGATAATGGACACCAGATTAGAATCCTCAGAAAAGCGAGAATTTAGTCAGTACTATAGAGCAATTAAGGCAAGAAAAATCAGCTGCTGAAAATAAATACGAAGATTTAAAAGATAGTATGTCTGATTTAACAGAATTCAAACAAGAGAAAATGCCCAAATTATCAGAGTTTGAAAAGCTTAAAGCTATAATGGAGAGGGAACCAATCTTCAAAGCATTTTTCATTATCAAGGATTTGGGAAAAAGAGGTATCGCTATCGATGATTTAAGAAAGTCAGTAGGATCCCCTGTTGTAATGGTTAAAAGATTTGTTCAAACCCTTCAAGATAATGGTCTTGTTGAATTTAATGAAGAAGGGAGAGTTAGGGCTAAACAACCATCAATAAATTAGGAGCAGTAAGCTTTTTTCTCAATTTTTATTTTAAATACAAATTTCCCTAAATTAAAAGGAAATATTAGTTACCTATTTTTATCTACACTTTAGCAAGCATCTTATACAGCTTTGGAAGAGATTTTCTGAACTTTCCGTCATCGATTTTATCAAGAATCTCAGCAGAAATGGTTTTTAGAACTTCTCTATATTTATAAGGTTTTTCATCTCGTCGAAGTAATAGGGCAACTACGTAATTCTCAACACTGATATGATCATCTCCTACTCCTGAAAAAAAGGATACAACCTTGTTATTCTTCAAGGATATACTTGCGAATCCCGGCTTTAATGATTGATATCTATGTGAACTATATACTTGGGTTAATAAGTTATTAGTAATTTTTAGATTATCTGGATAAAAACCTTCATTTATAGGGCCAATTTCGTTGTCCCATCGAATTACTAATATACCAACTGGCAATCTATTTTTTCCCTCTTATTAAAGAATTTTATTTCAATTAGACTAGAAAACTTGAATTTAATGATTAATGTGAATAAACTTTAAGCTAATACGATTTTAATTTTAATAACTTAATATCTTTTTATTATTTATTTCTTATTATTTTTACCTATTATATTTTCAGTGGTATAACTTTCACTAAATATAATAACGTCTCATATTTTTAAATCCTAATTTTTAGGCTTAATTTTCTATTAGGTTTTTTCATTTCAGTAGTTAAAATTCAATTAGGAGGATATCTATTCTGGTCTTTGCCAAAAAGTTCCTTCTCGAGAGATCATGAGGTCACCATTACCTTCAACTAAGTTTGCATAACGTGCTAAAATATATAGGAAATCAGAAAGTCGATTTAAATACTTCAAAATTTCCGGATTAACATTAACTTTTTCTTTGAATGTTAACAACCTTCTTTCAGCCCTTCTACAAACTGTACGCGATAAATCCAGTAATGCAGCGGATTTTGTTCCACCTGGAATGATAAAACTTTGTAGTTTTGGAATTTTCTCTTCGAGTTGCATAATAATCTTTTCAAGATTTTCTATATCATTAGGCGTAATTTTCTTGATGAGGTTTTCATGATTGGTTGTTGCCAATTCAGCGTTCATAAAAAATAGAGTTTCTTGTATTTCTTTGATATATCTTGCTATAAAGTCTGAAGAAAAAACTTTTGCTACACCTAATTGTGAGCTAAGTTCATCTATTGTACCGTAAACTTCGACTCGTCCTCTTGTCTTTTTTACACGTTCTCCAGACAGTAGATCAGTTTTTCCTTTATCTCCTTTTTTAGTATAAATCGGTTCGGGCATACTTTTAAGTAATTGGAATTACCTTAAAACTTTTTGAATCTTGAATTAAAATTTGTTGATTAATTGTAAAACATCTGTATTAAATAGAACAAACTAAATGAAATTAATCAGCTAGTTTCTTCATCAATTAAAAATTTTTTACTTATATTATTCTTTAAGCATGGTTATTTGACATCTTAAGCGACAATAAAGGAACAGAAGGAAAAATTTAAATTGAAAATATAATTTTGAATAGTATATTTAATTTATAAAAATTGTACCAAAACTATATCAACTTAATTTAAATAAACAAAAAGTGGAAAAAAATCTATTCATTGGCGGGGTAACCGAGTCTGGTCAATTGTATTGACTGTGAATGGTCGTACAGGCTTTAGGTCGTTTTGATATGGGTCAAGACCGATTATAGGTGCTGGACTTAAGATCCAGTCTCAAAGGAGTACGTGGGTTCAAATCCCATCCCCGCCATTCTTTATTTTACCACCTTCATCATTCTCTTCTTTCCGTCCTTGCAATACTTTTTTTAACTTAAGGAAATAAACTAAAATTTAAATCGTCAATTTACTCATTTTTAAATAAAAAATCTCAGACAAAAAGCTTGAATAAACAAGTTAAATTGAATGATATCCAATGTTACTTTTAATTTTCATCTTCATAGGCATGAGCGGAAACACTATGAAAATGATGATTGTGGTCAAAATCGTGTTTTAAATTCTTTAAATCATTATGAGTATGTTCATGTATATGTAGATGAATATGTCCGCCCTCCGTTTCGATAGTTTGAGTTATTTGATCGATCGCTTCATTAATAGAAAGCGGTAATTCTTCACAATTATATCCGAAAGCGCTTAAAATTTTAAACAGTTTTAAAATTTCTGGGATCTCGAGATTAGTGTCTTTTAATAACTTTACATCGGAAAATATTTCCCTTATCGGCCCTTCTGCAATAACATGTTTGTTTAATACATATACTCTATCAGCAATTTCAAGAGTTGCGTTTACATCATGTGTTGCGGTAATTATTGTTTTTCCTCTTTTATGTAATTCATTTATTATGCTTATAAGGTCAGCTCTGCTCTTCGGATCAAGACCAGAAGTCGGCTCATCAAATAAGATAATATCAGGATCAATACTTAAAACTGCTGCAATTGATGCCTTCTTTTTTTCTCCACCACTTAAATTATAGGGGTGTTTATCTTTAATATTTTGAATAGAAAAGAGGTCCATAACACTATTTGCTCTTTTTTCTATTTCTTCTTTTGATAATCCCAAATGTAACGGACCGAATATTATATCATCATAAACTGTAGGAGAAAACAATTCTTCATCAGGATTCTGAAATACAAATCCGACTTTTTTTCTGAATTTAAACATTTTTTTCTTATTATTCATATCTTCAGTCAAATTAAACCCAAGAGCACTTATAGAACCCTTAGATACTTCTGTTAAAGCATCAAGGATCCTAAGCAGCGTTGTTTTACCTCCACCATTAGGACCTAGTATTGCTACACGTTCACCTTTATATATTTTCATATTTATATTAGATAATGCTGGGAGAACTTCCTGCGATTTTACAGGACCTTTTGGATAAGAAAACGAAACATTCTTTAATTCAATAACTATCTGTCGTTTTTGATTTATTTCCGCTTCGTTTTCACTATTAACTTCACTATTAGTCTTAATACTTTTTATATTCGTTTTAATCACCATAATTAAATTTCATTAGAGTAGATTGTATTAACTTGATTATACGAGCAGACCTAAAACAAAAAAACCGATCGAGAGCAGAAGAAGAGCTATGGATTTCAGTTTAATTTTAGATTTTGTGCTCATTTTTTTAAAATTTCCGTCAAATCCCCTTGAGACCATTGCTAAATAAACATTATTTCCTAAATCATATGATTTTATGAATAAAGCACCTACTATTCCCGAATTAAGTTTCCAACTGCTGACAGAGCTCTCTTTTCCAACAGCTCGACTCTTTCTTGAAAATAACATTTTGGTTAGTGTATCTATTAATAGAAAGATATAACGATAACTCATTCCTAAAATTAAAATGAACACCTTAGGAATTTTTAATTCACCAAGTGAATTCATTAGATCCGACCATTTAGTGGTCATTATTAATAAAATCATAAAAGAAACTGAGGCAGTTACCCTTAAAGTCCAAACAGATGCCCAATAAACACCTTCCGATGTTATTGAGATTAATGTAAACGGTCTAAATATTAGGAAATGAATCGTTCGATGAAAATTATATAAAATAATAAGGGGATGACCATCATTAGGCTGAAAAATATTAAAAATATAGGGTACTGCAATAATAGCTGTAAAGAGAGGAACAAATAGAAGGATTCTTTTCAGAATATATATCAATGAAATTTTAGAGAACACCGTTAGGGATAAAAAGATTAAGATTGCCAAAAGAATGATAAAAATATTTTTAGTAAAGATAGTCCCCAAGAGAAATATTATAAGACTTATAAGTTTAAATTTTGTGTTCATCGACTGTAAAAAGCCGTTAACTCCCGCATATTCCTCAGAATACATGGAGTCCTTTATATATCTAAAAATTTCGGGGAGTGTTTTATCAATGAATTTACTCATTCTGCTCAATTATCCTCTATTTTATAATTATTATTTATTTTTGTCTTCAATTTATTTTATTTTTGCCAAGTTATGTCTCAAGTTTCCTGAGTTCGTTAGAACCATTTATTTACTCATTAAAAATGAAAAAAGTTACTCAATTTGTTTGATTATTTGATTTATCCAATTCTTTAACTTTTTTCCTTTGTGATCTCTTTAATATATATTTGTTTATTGCATAAATTGTTAATCCTGTTAATGCTATTCCTATAATAGCTGAAATCCAATATCCAATAGAAGCCATTAGCTGAGAACTCCAACCGAAAACGTTATAATCATGAAGAAGTCCGCTAAAAAATGATTGAGGTGTCCAATGAATTCCCGTACTTGGATCATTAACACTTCCCCATTCACCCCAAGCAGTTTTATCCCAAGTTATAAGAATTCCTAAAGGAACAATAGCAACTAAAATTCCAACTACTATTAATGATTTTTTTAACCATTTTTCCATTGAATTCACCTTTATTTTCTTAATTTAATCCTTATTTTCTTCATTATATTTTGGAAATGCATTATTTTCTGATTTTTGTATTACAATATTCGTTTCTCTTGTAGAACTTTCCATTTCATCTATTTTAGGAATTTCTTTTGTAGATTTTTGATCTTTTTTACTACTTGAGCCATAAAGTTCAAGTAAATCAGAATGACCCTTCTTTTCCAGATATCCGACAACTGCAGCAGTTACAACTGCTTCTACAGGACCTGCTGTTGTTAAATGAGCCAAAGCCATGGCAGGAATTGAATAATAAAAAGTGAATGGACAATAACCTGGAGCGATATAAGGTTGAATACCTAATTCAAATCCCACACAAATAGCAGCAACATTTATTCCTATGTACCCAGCTATTCCTGCCGCGATTATTTTTCCCGTTCGATTTCTCAATAGTATATAAATATAATAACCTACAAATGGTAAAACAAAAGCCATATTGAAAGTATTAGCTCCCAATGCTGTAATTCCACCATCTCCAAAAATAAATGCTTGAATAACAAGAGCAACGGTTACTCCGACTACCGCAGCCCATGGTCCTAAAATTATTGCAATTAAGGTACCCCCGACCATATGTGCTGTAGTCCCATCGGGAACGGGCCAATTAAACATCATTACAAGAAAACTTACCGCAGATAATAAAGAAAGCAACGGTACTTTTTTAGGTCCCATATCTTTTCCTGTTTTCTTAAATGCAAAATACCAAACAGGAACCATTATAGCGAACATAATTATGCATGTTAAAGGGCCCAAATATCCATCAGGGATATGCATTTGTAAAATACCTCGTATATCTCTATTTATTTTTAATAGGTTTTTAAGATAAAATCAAAATTTTTATAAAAACTAAATAATTTTGATGATATTAAAAATAATACTCCTTTCTAAAAAAGTATTACTAAATCTAAAATCCATCCAGAGGGATGTGTTGCAAAGTATTCAGAATTCATCGAAATGGCTAAAGGAAAAACCAAGCCAGAGAAGTCATATATTTACTTAGGGCCAACTTCAGTTTATCCTGGGCTTGCTCCACAGGGAAAACAATTAGTTTATACGTGTATGTCTTGTTCCGCCGATCCAGAGATAGATATTGAACCATACTTGGAATATGTCGAGCGAAAGGTGAAGAAATTACAACCAGATCTGTTTGACCATATTGAAAAGGTAAAAACATTTGGACCAAAACTAGTTTCTTCAGTTGGAACCGATTCGAACTTACCGGGTCAGGGAGGCGAATCATACGGTTTGAGTTTGACTATTGGACAAAATAGTGATAAACAACCAAAGGGAGACTCTCTCATCGAAGATGTGGCATCCCCGCCACATCTTTTTTTCCTTATGGAAATAAAATAAACGTTACATAGTCAATTTGCTTATATTATAATAAGATGTTTCAGACAAAAACCTTTTTTGGGATCAAGTGCTTCTTGATCTTTTATATCTAACATAAATCGTAACTCCCACAATCGTAGCGATGATTACACCGATAATCACGGCAAAAATCATTAAAAACAACATTGGAGCTAGAAAGGGGTTTTGCGTTTTCCAATTATAGGTTAATACCGTGGTCTCTTGACTTGAATCTTGATTGAGAAATATTATAACCCATGTATCTGCCCTACTTGGTTTAAATATCCCAGAATCTTTGATGTGGGACCCATCTGATAGAATAGTTTTCGAATAAAAATAACCGACTCGATACTTAAGATATTCCTCGTAGGACATGGCATAGACAGTAATTCCCACATCTGGATTGCTCCCAGAAAACTCCCAGAAAACATCTAAAGGCTTTCCCAGAAATTCACTTATACTAATCTGAACATCGATAAAATTTCCATATGCCAATGATGATTCTTCGGACATTCGAATGTCTGCTGTCGTGTCTTCAAGATTGAAGTTAATGTTGCTTATCGTACTAACTCCGACAAATAAAGAAAATAAAATAATAATTTGTAAGATAAATACTTTTGAATTCACCATCCTTCTAAAGCTATTTATAGATAGCTGTCTAAATAAAGTTTACTATAATTCGTGCAACTTAGTATATAATATTCAGCTGATTTTACTTGTTATCCATGCTGCTAGCTTGTAATTAAAGTACTCTGTGGATTGAAAATATTTATTACATATTTATATAGAGAATATAAAAATACTTTTATTTAGACACGAAACAAATTAATATAAGTATTGATTAGAAATGTATTAAAAATCATCAAAAGGTTATAGATCTTAAAATGACTAGTTTAAATCTTGATATTATAGGTAAAGAAACTGAAGAACAAATATACAAATATAATTGGAAGGATGTAGTTTTATATAATCTTAGTATTGGCGCCCAACCTGAAGAATTGGAATTTGTATATGAAAATATGCCAGGAGGGGTGAAGGTATTTCCTAGTTTTGCATGTATAGTTGCCACTAAGGCATTTCCAAAACTTAGTGAGGAAGGACTTGATGGTTCTCGATTTATCCATGGAGAACAAATGATTAGATTATATAGACAATTTCCTAGCGAAGGGGAGATAAAAGTTCAAGGAGTATGTGAAAATATATTTGATAAACAAAAAGCTGCTGTTACACACGTAATGATTTCTGGTAGAAATAAAAGTGGCGAAAAAGTATTTGATGCGAAATATGTTCATTTTTATCTTGGTGAAGGTGGTTTTGGGGGAAATCCTGGTCCAAAAGCAGTACGTTTAAACCCTCCGGAAAATGAAAAACCAGATTTTAGCATTTCTTATAAAACCAATAAAAATCAAGCTGCCTTATATAGGCTAAATCAGGATTTGAATCCTTTACATATCGATCCTGAATTTGCTAAAAGAAGTGGGAAATTTGAGAAACCAATCCTTCATGGGTTATGTACATATGGCTATGCTACTAGAGCTATCATATACGGTCTTTGTGATGGAGATGCTAGCCGCTTTAAAGAATTTAAAGCACGCTTCACTAGTGAAGTATATCCTGGAGAGACTTTGACCACAGAAGGTTGGAAAAGTGGTGAACAATACATAATTCAAATGCGAACAAGCCGAGGTCCAGTGGTTCTAGGGAATGCATATGCCATTGTTGAATAAATAAACTTTTTATTTAACAAAAAAACTAAATTCAAAAAAATAAGTAATTTACTTCAAACTAAATTTTCCCGATTTCATTAACTCACATGGCTTTAAATAATCAATTCCTGTTTTTTCAGCAAATTCTTCTAATTTTTTTGACCATTTTTCAAAATACTTCTTTCCGATCTTAAATGGTCCAGGCGTATTCATTCCAGCAATCATAGCATCATCAATAACTTGAGGAGAGTCTACAATATCCTCATTTAGTAGACGACATCCTTCATTTAATTGGATAGCAAAAAATAGTTCTAAATCGAATATTCCACAACTTTTATCTTTTTCTATTATAGGTTTTCCATCATGCCATTCATAAATTCCTTCTCCAGTCTTTCTACCGAGGTTTCCTTCCTTGACTAGCCGAGTAAGTTTTTTTCCAGGTGAAAAAGCAGGTGATAACTCTTGGGTAAAATAATTAAGGACATTATAAATTGTATCAAGACCTAAATAGTCCCATGTAGCAAAAAAACCCATCTTTTGTACATTTAATACATCTGCATCGATTTGATCACATGGAATATTATTCTCTTCCGCATAATCTAAAAGCCAATTTAAGTAAATACTGGATGCGCAAGTTAATCTATTTACAATAAATCCTGGACTTTCTTTCTGTATTATGGGGGTAACTCTTTTTCCTTGAAGAGCAGGGAGGTTCTTGCCTACATTAACAGTTTTTTCTACAGTCTCATCGGACGTAAATTTTCCACGAACAATCTCAATCAATTCTTTCTACTCCCTCTCCGATCTCAGTTAAACTCAAACTTGAAGTGTTTGAAGCCAAAATACAATGTTTTGGGGCAAGATTATCAAGTTTCCCAAATAAGTCTTTTTTTAAAGTCATAATTTCTGGGATTGCTTCTATGATAAAGTCAGCATTCTTAACTGCATTTTGTAGATTTACTTCTAAATGAAGTCTTTCTAAAATAGTTCCAGGTTCTTCCTTAATCAACTGCCCCTTAGAAGCGAATTTTTCGATACCGCTTCTTATATATTCTTCTGCATTCTCTATTATTTGGGAAACTTGATAATCTTGCCCCAAAACATTGTATTTTGGCTTCAAACACTTCAAGTTTGAGTTTAACTGAGATCGGAGAGGGAGTAGAAAGAAAAGATAAAATAATTGGAATGCATTTTTTTATTTTTAAACTATTAAACATTACTATAAATTTTTATAAGAATTTTAGCCAAAAATAATTCAGTTGATACTCTAATTTTATATTAATCAGCAATAATTTATCTAGATAACTTTCTAATAATAAAAGTATATTTAAATAATAGCAATGAATTAGTATAATAACTATAATAAAGAATATACTTACTAAAAAATTAATAAATCAAAAGTCTCAGATTTTTTAATTATATTGAATTTTAATAATTATAGTATAATAAAAATGAGGTAATAAGAGAATGGCTTTAAAGACTGATTTTGACCCTGAATCTCATTTGTTACCCTGTCCTTTCTCAGATAGTTGTGTTTTACCTAAGAAAGAAGAGATTTGTAACTTTCCTTCATATAAGGAATGTCCTGAATACCATATTAAAGTAAAAAAACTTAAACTTAAATCAAATATCTAAAATTTTATAATTCCATTTTGTAGATATTCCAATTTCTATATTTTTATATTTCATTTTTAACATTTAAACTTATCTATTATAGTTTAAATGGAAAGAAATGGGAGTATTTATAAACCATATTTAATTTTAGGGAGTAAATATTAAAATAAATAATTCAATTAGTAATTTGATTTATTTAATTTATGATTTTAAAATTAGAGCATTAGAGTTCAAAAAAAGTATTGTTGGTTCGAGATTTCGTTTGTAACCTTGTTAAGCTGTATTTTCTCGATGTTTGCTATAGTCCTGATTAATAATGTTTATTAATACTTGCGTCTTTGTATACAATACATGCGGGGGCAGGAAAAACAAAAACGTCATCAGCCAAACTCGCTACGAATTAAAGAAAGCCCTGATCACAGAAGCGTTAGTTCAGATCCAAGAAAAAACTATGTGTTTATCGCCAATTTGGGATAAAAATGATGATTAAAAAAGACATTAAAAATTCTGATAACTTGTTCTACCCAACTAAATGTGATTTTTATGTAGATACAAACAATCTTATATCTTCTGAAATGATTAACAAAATATTAGATAAATTCGAAAAGAAATCCATTAATGTTCTAGTTGATCGGATTGATGGCTTGAAATTTTATGTTGGAGGGAACCAGTGGCATTTCCAAGAAACGGGATTTTTAAGTTACCCAACATACGAAATTGATTTTAAAAAGAAGCGTATATTGATTTACTTAGCAAAGATTTTTGAAAGGGGATATAAAAGTTGGGAAAATCTCCAATATGGAAGTTTAAAAAGATTCATTTGGGAGTCTTTTTGTCATGAGGTAATAATGTGTATATTGAATGTACTTAAAATAGACAAAAATTTGATGAATAAAGCAAAAGATTTTGATTTTAAGTATCCAAATTTAGAATCGAAGAAATTCATAATGCAACTTTTTAATTCTAGAGAGACAGGAACAAATGTAAATTTTATAATGATTGGAAATTCACTTTGGAAAGAAGATTTACCTGAAAATTTAGGATTCTTAGAGATTCTTTATAGCAGAAAACTAAATGAATTGAAATCAAAACTTAATACTAACTCTATTCAACCTTATAAGAAAGTGAAAATCTTCAATGAGTTACGCAAATTAAAATTAGATTATAAGTATGAATATAATCTCTCTGAATTGATAAATTACTGTTTATACCATGATAATCTTAATATATTATTTAGATATTCTCCAGAGAGCTCAGCACGGCGAAATTTATATTATCGATTAAAAAGGTTAATATTAAATTTTTTTCAGGAGCATAATATTGAATTAAAGGAATATATTGATGGAGCGGGAAGAAGACATCTTTTTCTTAGTCATAATACCTTCGAAAGGCTGAAGAGTGTCTGCTTACAGTTAAGCATTGAAAAGTTAAAAATGAATGATCTTTTAGAGTTTGAAAAGTTTAGAAATTTTTATTATAAGTGCCCTGTATGTAAACAAGAGTATAGTAATAGAGAGAATTGTGAAAAATTTTTCTTTTCTCCCCATTTTAAGAGATTAAAAAAACAATTAATTGATGCTATGGAACATTCAAACCATATTGACGAATTAAATAGTAAAGACTTCTTTTTTGGTGTCCCTTGTAGTGAATGTTATAATTTAAACAGAACCATTGAAGGTAGGTTCTCTGAATTAAAGAAAATTCAAGATTTTTTGAAGAAATTTTCAGTTTGTCCAGTTTGTAACTCAAAAAATCATAAAAACTATTTAATCTCTTTTTATTATGATGAATCAAAAAAAGAGTTAAAAAGATCTCTAGAAAAATACAGTGTATCTTCTAATTTTAAGGGATTTAAATTAAATTTAGGGATCCCTTGTTGCAATTGTTTTGAAAAGGTTTTTGGTGTTCAATTAGATTTAAATATAACTACTATTGATTTAGCCCGATTAGAATGGTAGAAGAATAACTAATTTATCTCTTCTTTTGAATTTTGAAGTTTAACTATATTAGCCCCACAATTAGGACAGAAATTTGACTTATTTCTTTTAATAGTTTCTTTACAATATGGACATAAAGATTTAGGTTCTAATACCTCTGGAATTCTTTCTTTTGCATTGGTTACTAAATCATCCAAGCATTTTTTGACTCGTTCTGTTATTTTATTTCTTTCTTTTTCTTTGTATGTACATACATAAATAGCAGAGAGTTCAACAAGAAAATTTTCGATGAAATTAATCTGTTCAAGAAAATGTTTATTAATCTTATGTTTTATTATTTTCTTACCTGCATCGGTAAGACCGTACACTTTCTTTAAAGGACCAATTGGACTTTGAACTGTTTTTGATCTTAAAAATCCCCCTTTTTCCAAACGAGAAAGAATGGGATAGATAGTTCCGCTTTTTGCTTCCCAAGTTCCAGCAAAATGCGTATTAAGATTAGTAATGAGATCATAACCAGAGATCTCTTTATAATTAAAAATATTTTCTAATATTGAGAATTCTAAGGGTGTCAACTTATATTTTTTTATATTATCAAATATTTTTTTCCCAATTGCATTTTTTAGTTCCTCCATATCCGTTTCAAAATCAATGAACTTTCCTAACCACATTTTCATTCACTTAATTTTTGGTTCTCAAATCTTTTCCTCATTTTCTCCATTTCTTTTTCAATCTCTTTTTCTTTTCGAGATTTGAACTCTCCAGATTTATCGAGATTAGAACGATAATATAGCCAATATATACTAAAATGTGTGATTAAGGCAATA
This sequence comes from Promethearchaeota archaeon, assembly GCA_037386725.1. Lineage (GTDB taxonomy): Archaea > Asgardarchaeota > Lokiarchaeia > Sigyniarchaeales > SOKP01 > JARRLT01. The sequence continues at coordinate 14,065 of JARRLT010000031.1, read as the reverse complement.
CTCCAGAAAATCCATGGAAAAATCACCCAAAATATAACGATATTTGTTAACCAATTGATCACAAATAGCAAAAGCATACCAGAGAAATAAGAAGCTGCATGAAAAATTAACCCTCGTTTTGCAATTGGATATATCCCCCTAGCGTATAAAATGTATGCAATAATATGGAGAAATAATCCAATAAACCAACCAAAAAGAGGAATTAAAGACCACAATGGAGGTATCAATGTGTGTTCAGGAGAATATGGCCCAAACATAAAATTAATCAGAATTAACAATCCATTTCCAATTATAAAGAGAAAGAGATGAAATTTTACAGATAAACGAAATTTTATTTTTTGTTCAGCTATATTTCTCAAACTTTCTTCAGAAAAACTATTTTCATTCATATTGAAATCTACTTTAAGTTGAATTTATATTATTTTTAATTTAGAATTAAGATTATATTCTATTTAAATCTATGTAGTTTCAACAATAACCTATTGTTGAATCTATATAATTATAAAATCATTTTTGATAAAATGATATGATACTATTGAAGAAAGATATCTTTCCTCATTAGATCGGAGAAAATTCCATGATTGAAACGATCGATAATAACAATAACTCACTTAATTGTTGCATAAATTATATATATTTCAGAAAATACTAACTTCCCAGTTGGATTTCATTATAAGAACATAGATTTTTGGATTAAAGTTGATATTGGAAACATCCATGCGTGAACAGATTAAAAAAATTGAAAATTGGGATTACAAAATATTCTTAGAATTGTATAAGAGTGAATTTTCAAAAAGTAAAAAGGTTGTTATTTTTGCTAAAATTTACTCTTTTTTTGGTAATTTTTACTTTTGGGGTCTTATATGGTTAATTATGGGTATTTACGGTTTTTTCACAAAAGATTATTATCTTTTTGTCCTATTTACAGGTGCGTTTGAACAAAGTATTGGATTATATCTTCTTATAAGATATCTTATTGTTAGAAGAAATCGCCCTTATATCACTCTTAAAGATAAAGGAGTTATACAACAAGATGAGTTAGTTAGAGAGCATAAATCGTTTCCTTCGGGGCATGTTACGTTTTTCTTATTATTCGGTTGTATTTTTGCTTTTTATTTTAATAGTTGGTTCGTTTTTTTGCTTTTTTTAGGGTTAGATTTTATTATGGCTGGCACAAGGTTAATTCTTGGGGTTCATTTTCCTACTGATGTCATCTTTGGGTTTGTTTTTGGACTTTTATTTGCCTATTTATACTTATGCTGTACTTATCCCTACTGGGTAGGTTTCTTTTATTGGTTGGGTCACACATTCTCGCCATTTTAATAATTATTTAGTTGATTGACCTCGTTAAAATTGATAGCATTTATTCATCGTAGTAATAATAAAAATATTGAACATACCCATCTTTAGACTATTATTCCGCAGATTTCAGTTTTAACAACTCATATTCAACTTGGGATGTTAATAGTGATAGTTTTATAAAGAAAATTACTAATTTCCTTGCTGATAAATATAATATAACAGAATCTACAATTCAAATTCTCTTCTCTGAAGAAATTCAAAGTTGTGAATTTTAACTGCTTAATGAAATATACTTCTTTTTTTAAATTAATTGAATATTTACTTACTAATCCACCAAAAATGATTTGAATAAAACAATTTTACAGACTCAAATTACCCCATATGACTTTATTTAAAACCAATCTGTAAATTGATCAACCGGTTTTACTTCTTTTGAATTGTTTTCTTTCTTTTTCGTTTCTTCAATAGGGCCCATAGCAATAACGCCCATTAATTCATATTTATTCTTACTAAGTTTAAATATTTCTAAAATTTTTTCATTATGGGCAATTATATTCTCGATCCATACAGATCCAAGACCATCAATTGCGTGAGCTGCTAATAATATGTTTTGAATAAAAGCGCCAATTGCCTGAAGATCTTTTGTTCTATTTGTTGAACTATTAAGATCTAAGAAAATAACAAGATTAACGTAAGCTTCAGTTAAAATTTCTTGATATTTATCTTCAGCAAATTCGCTTATCATTTGTTTAACAGTTGGATGTGTAATAACATTTACTTTAATTATCCAAGGTTGATTATTTTCTTCATTTAAAGCGTAAGTACCACATTCTAAAATTTCTTTAATTAAGTCATCTTTCAATTTCTTATATATAAATGAACCATTACTTTTCCTTGACCTTAAAAAAAAATTTCTTTAAGATTAAAACCAATCCGTAAATTCGTCAACTTCTCGGCGCTTTCTTTCTTTTTGTTTCATTCTTTCCATAGCATCATCCTTTTCCCCACATGCAATAACAGCCATTAATTCATATTTTTTTGTATCTAATTTAAATACCGCATTTACTTTTTCCTTATTATTTAGAACTTCCCCAATCCATACTGCACCAAATCCTTTAGCATGTATGGCCAGTAAAAGATTCTCAATGAATGCTCCAGCACCCTGTATATCCTTCACTCGATTGTAGCCTCGCTCTAAATCTAAAAATACCACAAAATTAGCATATGCTTCATCAATAATCCCTCCATATTTAGAGAGTTCGGCCAGTAAATGCTTAACTGTGGGATGAACTACAACACATACTTTCCATGGTTGAGTATTATTCCCAGAAGGAGCCCAACGAGCGCAATCTAAAATTTCCTTTATAATATTATCCGGAATTTTTTTATAGATAAAATTTCGGATACTTCTTCTTGATTTTATGAATTGAATTAAGTCTTCTTCCATATTTATCAAATGTTAATTCTTTTAATTTAAATTTTTCTTGAATATATTAGAGATAATAGATTTTTCGATGACAATTTCGATGAGATTTAGTCTTCATTAAATTATTTAACTAAAAGAAAATAAAATTTCAGATGTTAACAATATAATCATTAAAGTTAAACTTCTAATTACTTTAAAGATATTTAGTGAAAATTTAATGAATCAGAAAAGCTGGTGGCAAAAGACCACAGTTTACCAAATTTATCCAAGATCTTTCTCAGATAGTACAGGAAATGGAATAGGTGATTTAAGAGGGATTATCAATCGTTTGGATTATTTAGAGGATCTTGGTACTGAAACTGTTTGGTTTAGTCCATTCTTCGTTTCTCCCCAACAAGATTTTGGATATGATATAAAGGATTTCCGGAATATTGATCCTCAATATGGAACAATGAATGATTTTGAGGAGTTACTTAATAAAATACATAATAAGGGGATGAAAATGATTTTAGATATGGTTCTCAACCATACTTCTTCTCAACACCCATGGTTTATAGAATCTGCTTCCAGTAAAGATAGTCCAAAAAGAGATTGGTATATTTGGGTAGACGGAAAAAAGTCAAATGGAAAAGCCCCACCGAATAACTGGAAATCTATGACTGGAGGTTCAGCATGGAAATATTATGACAATACTGATCAATGGGTATATTTTCATTTTCTTCCATTTCAACCAGATTTAAATTACCGGAATCCCGAAGTAAAACAAGAAATGCTTAATACTATGCGATTTTGGCTTGATAAAGGTGTAGATGGATTTCGTTTGGATATTCTTCATGCTATTTACGAAGATCCTGACTTAAAAGATAATCCATTTAGTTGGAGTCTTTTAGCTGGAGATCAAAGTACTAGTTCATTTTTCCAGAAACACAAATTCGATTTAAATTTACCAGAAACCCAAGACTTTGCCAAAGAATTAAGAAGCGTTATAGATGAATATGAACCAGAACGATTTCTGGTTGGAGAAGTATTTGGAAAAATAGAGGAACTGAAGAAATATTATGGTTTTATGAATAATGGGCTAAATATGGTCTTTTTATTTGAATTTACTTCCACCAAATTTAATGCGAAAGCTTTTAGAAAGATCATAAGGAGAATTGAGAATTATTTACCTTTTCCTTATACACCAACATATGTGTTTTCCAACCATGATCGTATGAGATTAATTTCTCGATTAAGGGAGGATTTTCAAAAAGTTAAACTTTTAGCAACCTTACAATTAACTTTACGAGGAGTTCCCTTTATATATTATGGGGAAGAGATTGGTATTCCGAATGTTAAAATAAAATTAAAAAACAGTAAAGATCCAATTGGACAGAAGTTTTCATGGATTCCATTCTCTCAATTGAAATTTCTCGGTTTTTCTCTTTCGAGAGATGGATGTCGTACTCCAATGCAATGGAATAATAAGAAAAATGCGGGTTTTTCTAATGATATAAAAGCTGAATCATGGGTACCAGTCTCAGAAACTTATAAAACACGTAATGTTGAAAATGAACAAGATGATCCTCATTCACTTCTAAATTGCTATAAATTGCTGTTAAAAATCAGAAATAATAATCCAGTACTACATGAAGGGAAATTAGAATTAATAGATCTTAAAAATTTGAATGATAAGATTCTTTCTTACAAAAGAAATATCTCTAATGAGGAATTAATAATATTTCTTAATTTTAGCAATAAAAAGATTAAATATCACACAGAGATTTCTAATCCCGAATTGGTTTTCTCAACAAAAACTTTAGAGAATAAAATAAGATATAAAACCAGTAATATAGTACTTGAGGCGTATGAAGCAATAATTATAAAACCTCATTAAAGAATAAAAAAAGTTAATTATGATTTACAATAACTTAATCAAGATCTTTGGCATCATCTTCGATTAAATCATAATATTCAATGTCCATTAGTCCACCCTCGGTTTTTTCTCTCCAATGGGCTTTAATAGGCATTTTAATATAAGTATCCTTAACATCAACTCCAGGTTCTAGCTCCGCAATACTTGATGTATCGGTTCCATCATGATGAACAAGTACCATAGGTTTTTCTTGGACCTCACCGTTTTCGTCTTTCAAATATGCTATAGCATATGTTGAAACAGTTGCCGTATCTCTTATATCTACCCAACGATCGGGTTTAACTAAACACTCTCCACAAACATATCGAGGAGGGTAAAAAACTCGGTTACAGCTAGAACATTGGTTTCCTATTAGCTTTTTCTCTTTAACCTTTTTTTGAAAAGGTTGCATATGAGTGATATTAAATTTATATTCGTAACTAGATAAATACCAAGCTCCAGGCATTGTTCTGGTTCGTTTATACTTTTTCTTTTCATAATCTAATGATTTTCTTTGAGTTTGCTTTGACATTTTATTATATCATCTCCACTTTTTTTGGGGCTCATCGCTCATTATCATAAATGTGCATAGATTTAAACTACCACCCCATCCATGACCAATTGAAGTATGGACTGTTTTAGGGACTTGATTACTTGCCTTTCCCATAATTTGTAAGGCAGCTACCGCTGGACGTTCCATAGCTGATGCTCCTATTGCATTAGTAGAGTTAACACCCCCAGAACAATTTACAGGTAATTCTCCCTCTCTGGCTGTAACACCATTTTTATACATTTCAGGGGCTGTGGTTTCTTCAAATAATCCCAATTTCTCCACCCACATGAGTTCTTGATTTGGGAAAGGTGCATATACTTCAGCATAATCAATCTCTTTACGAGGAAAGGAAATTCCTGCTTGGCTATAACCTAATTCAGCTGATTTCATTGCACCAAGCTGAGCAGAGGGATCAATTTGAGCCGAACCACTTCCGTCATAGCCTAAAACAGCAGTCTCATTTGCTACACTAGCTACACCGTTAACATAAACTGGGATATCACATATCTCTTTTGCTTTTTCCTCAGTTGTAAAAAGCATTGCGCAAGCTCCATCTGTTGCTGGACAAACCATTCCATAACGTAATGGATATTGTACATAGGGAGTATCTAAAACATCCTCAATGGTTAAATTTGGCATTTTTAAATGAGCCCACCATGTTTTAGCTGCATTTCTTCTATTTTGAACTACAACTCTTGCAAGATCTTCTTCAGTAATTCTACATTTATTCATATACGTAGTTGCTTGATATGCGGCAACCCCTATTGCAGCTCCAGCCGAAAGTAATCGATTTAATTGGTCATATGAAATTCCTAAACTATTTAAAACCGAAATTTCTCCATAAGCTACACTCGCAAGGCCTACGCTTGTATCTCCTTGAGATTGCTGTTCAAATGCAATTGCTAAAACTGTGTCAATACCAGGGAGACCTGCTGTCACTGTATAATATCCCGATATAGCGACTGAACCCCCTGTAGTTCCACCGGTCGTGACTCTCATTAAAGGTTTATTTCTAGCTCCCATCCAGTCAGTCATCCATAATTCAGGAATATTCGAACCTTCAAACGCTGGCATATTCCCATTAACATATGCATCAATATCATCCAATTCTAAACTTGGTACCTTTTTTAAGCAATCTTCTATAGCTTCACTAACTAGCTCTGGCATACTTACATCTGAACGTTTAGAAGCATGTTCAGAGAAACCAGCCGACGCTATTGCCACTTGTCTACCCATCTTATTTTTCACTCTCCAAAACATATAATATATTATTTTGAGCACACATCCCTATTTGACCAGAAGCTATTGCTCTCTTTACCCCCTTTATTTGATGTTTCCCGGCTTCTCCTCTTAATTGTTTAACAGCTTCTATTACTCTTATTAATCCAGTAGCACAAGGAGGATTTCCACTTATAGCACCCCCAGAGGGATTAATTGGGATATCTCCATCAATTTTACTATTTATTTTAGCAGCCTCTCCCTCATTAGCTAATCCACATGCTTCTGTAAGGATTAATTCCTCATGGGCATACATTTCATGTAATTCGGCAAAATCAATTTCATTTTTTGGATCTTTGATACCAGCTTCTTTATAAGCCATTTTTGCTGATAATTCCATAGATTTACTTTTAAATAAATGTCTCTCTCCTAAATAATAAGTTTCTTGATTATAACCAACTCCAGTAATCCAAACAGGATTATCAGTAATCTTTAACGCTTGTCTTTCCGGAGCGAGTAATAAGGCAGCTACGCCATCGCATGGCTGAGAAATCATTAATTCTGTAACGGGATCAGAATAAATATCTGATTTTAAGACTTCATCTACGGTTAAATTTGGATTTTGCGCTTCTTTTAACGCCAAAGGATTTTTGGCAGCATTCTTTCGATTTTTGACTGCAATTTTAGCAATCTCTGCGGCAGAAATACCATATTTTTCCATATAAGCTCTCATTTGAAATCCACTTGCAGTAATATCATTTATATATGCGACAGGTCTTTCCCATACCGGATCCGTTTCATAAAGCCTTGTGGAATGATAAGGATAACAAGATGGCATACTCCCTCCCCATATAACTGCTAATTTATGATTTCCCGAAAGAATTCTCATTAAACCATACAACATTGCATGGGCTCCATCCATTTCAACTTTACTTTCATCAACCATATATCCTCCTCCTACTTCAACTGTAAAACAATTCGAAATAGTCCTTCCATCATAATAATCATTCGTAACAGAAATAACGGTTGTAATATCCTTCTTTTTGAGTCCTGCATTATCAATTGCTCCTCTAACCGCTTCAAAAATCATCTCATACCGACCATAATTTGCATCAGAATATAATTTTACTTGGTTATATCCAACGATTCCTATTTTATCCATCTTTTTCACCTCATACCTTTAAAAACCCTTCTATATCAGAAGGGTCTCCTTTTGGTTTATTAGACCATTTTATCTTTACTTTCATTCCTATTTTGATTTCTTCAGGTTTAACATCAATTAAAGGATAAACAATTGCAGTATTAGATCCATCAATAGTTACCATTCCGATTGGTTTTAGAGATTTACTCTTTCTTGCTCTTCTATCACTTACTTTATATTTGGTCAATGTATAATTTTTCAAAATTCCCGTTTCTGGCAAATCAACCCATTTTTCCTCCAGAGGAATTACTACATTGCATTTCCCGCATATTTTTCTAGGTGGAACATATACATCTCCACATTTAGGACATTTATTTCCGATAATTTTTCTATTTTCTAAGGCATCATAAAACTTATCCATGTAAAGTCCAACCCAGAAATTAAAATCAGCTCGAACTAAACCTTTATTGCGTATTATTATTTTTTCGCTCATTTTAGAAGATTTAAAATCTAATATTTTTTATAAGATTAATATTATATTTAGCAATCAAGCTATTTATAACTTTAAATTTAACTTTAAAGATCTAAATTTTCTGAAATTCTACTGATGAAAATCAATTCTTAAAAAGAGTAAATCAAAGTTTACAAGATTTATGAAAACACATTTCGATTTTTTAACAAAATTATGAAAAGTTTTGAAGTACAATGTTTTTAAGATAATATCAGTATAATATTTAGAACATATACAGATAATTTTTCTTTTTATATAGCCTCAATTCATATTAGACTTGTATAAACTATAATCATGTGATCAGTCAAGATGAAATTTTGGAAAAAGGATGATGATGATTTATTAAGCTCTCCTAAAGAAACAATGGGATTTAAAGAGATAGATACTTCGCTCCAACAATTTCTTATAAAAAAATACAAATTTTCCTCTATGAACCAAATTGATGATATAAAAAAGCAATTAATGGGCAGAAGAATCTTAATTATAAATGCTCAAGAGATCTTAGATAGCGGAAAAATTCAGATTCTTGAACTTAAGAAAATCATTGATGAATTAAAATCTTTTGTTAGAGAATTAGGTGGATCTATTGCTCGTTTAGGAGATCAATATCTAATTCTAACTCCCAATTCTTATGTGAAAGTTTCAAATTAAAAGAAATTCTTTTTATTTTCCAAATTAAAATGCTATAATAAAGAGGATTTTATTAATCTTCATACCGAACCTTTTTAACATTAGTGAAGAACCATACTATAAATACACTAATCATTTGAGAGATTGCACACCAGATATAAAGTTCTTTAATTCCTATAAATTTCGCTAAAGGTCCTGAAATAATCATACCAATAGGAGATACTGCCGAAGAGATGGCCATTACTATTGCCATTATTCTTCCTTGTTTTTCTTTTTCTACATTTGTTTGAATTATCGTAAGGAAATTAGTGTTAATTATTGGTATCATTCCAGCACGAATCAATCCACCGATACCTATTATTAAAAAGAATCCAATAGGAGCTAAAGCAGCTGTAAGATATCCGCCACTTGCAATTAATATTGCAAAAAGAATCGTTCCTACTCTATGTTTCCAAGAACTTTTGATAGTTGCAACTAAAGAGCCACCTATCATTCCAATATAAATTAGAATATTAACATATGCATAATTTATTGCCGTACCAGAGTTAACTGATTTCACATATAATGTGAGTAGGGTGAAAAAGGGAACTCCGAGAAAATTAATAATTGAAATGTGAATAAGAAGTGTAAGTAATGCAGGAACTTTTTTCAAAGTTTTAATTCCCAGTTTGAAATCTTTGGAAAATGAAGTCGCTTTTTCTCCAATAGAAACATTGGGAATATGAATAATAATTAAAGGGACAAGAGCGATAAAAAATGTGATTATATCTGCCCATAGAATCTCTTGAATTTTAAACATAGCTAAAAAGGATGCACCTAGAAATGGACCTACAGCACTAATTAATCCTGAAAATAAATAATTCACTGCATTCATACGACTAAGATGTTTTTTAGGAACCATACTAGGAATTATTGCTCTTACTGAAGGAACTTGAAATGCTTGAAAGATTCCCCTTACACTGTTTATTAAGATCACGGGCCAAACTGCTGCAGCATTAAAGAGAAACAATAAAATTATCCAAAATGTAACAAGTGCTTGAAGAGAATCAGAAATAATGAGGATTAGCTTTCGATTAAACCTATCGATATATACTCCAGCAATTGGTCCAATAATTACCATAGGTAGAGAAGACAGAAAAGCCGCGATCGAAAGGTAAACTGGATCTCCCGTTTCAATCGTTACCCACCATACAATTGTAAATTGGACGACAGAAGATCCTAATAAGCTAACAAGTTGTCCTGAAAGTATTTATTATGAAAATAATCAAAAATTTATTTTCTTTTGGTTTTTATAAGAGATTGAAGTTCTTTTTTATTTTACTTAAATAAAAAATTAAGAAAGTGTGATAATTTATTTATTTTAATTTTTTCAAGGAAATTGATATAATTCTACTAAATTCGCTTCTTTTTAAAAAATAACTGATGCCAATAATCTTTACTACAATTACTACGTTAATATAAGTTCAAAAAGTTATGTTATAGAAGAATAATTATAGGTTCATATTGAATAATGATATAATAAAAATCATTTTTGAACGCATGAGAATTCACATAAATTTTTTCCTTTTACTTCTTCATTCTGAAATGAAATAAGAAACCCTTGAAAAGAGGAGAAATTATTTTTAGCCAAAAGTGTAAATTGTGTAATAATTCTCCAAAAAAGAAATCGAGTAAGTACTCTTCGAACGGCGTATTATAATGAAATTGAATAGGACATATATGGCAACTTTATTTTTAATACTCATTTTTTTAGGACAAATAGGTGGAATATACTCTTATAGTTTTAAAATTAGATCAGTAAATGAAAGTAGAGTAAATGCTTCAACAAATTTATTCACAAGTTTGCATTCTGCGGATAATACATACATTATTCACTCTGTTCCATACCATTCTCAAGATACTAGTTACTATTGTGGTCCAGCGAGTTTAGAAATGATATTTGACTTTTATGGAAAGGATATTTCACAGTTTGATATAGCGAATGTTGCGAGGGCGAATCCTGCTTATGGAGCTTATACTGATGACTTAGTACGAGCCGCTCATTTTAGTAAATTAAGTACATCAGTAGGTAAAGATATGCCTGGAAATATAACGGGATATCAAGGAAGACCTTACGGATATGGTGCATTTGAAGGTCATTTGGCAAATGTACAGAGTTTAATAAATTTAATTAATATGGGATATCCCATTTTAGTATTGCAATGGTTTAGTACATCTCATGATTATGGCCACTTTAGAGTTGTTATTGGTTATGTTAAAAATGGGGGGAAAATTACGCAAATAATAACTGATGATCCATGGCAAAGTAATGGTCCACATTTTTATATTAATTACAATACATTTATAGATTTATGGACTAGATTCTCAAATTGGGCACTTTTCGTTTGTCCATGGTCCATAAATATAAACTGTTCACCTTCACCTCCCGATGTGAAAAATTCAACCTTTAATGTTAATGCTGAAATTAAATATACATGTCCCAAAGGTTTTTCCCTCGAGTATCCTGCTTCTTTATGTAAAGCAACAATCAAGTTACCATCGAGTATTTCACTTGTAGCTAATGAAAGTTATACTAAAAATCTTAATTCTACAAACTTAACAGCTGGAGAAGTGGGAACAGTCTCTTGGAAAGTGGTTAGAAATGTTGTCAAAAGTGGAGATGTCATATCTGTAAATGCCAGTGGAATTGTGTCAGGCTATGTATCTTCTGACTCTGGAAGCTATTATTACCCTGCATATACCTATACTGATTTAATTGGTGGAAACGGAAGTATTTTAATAAAGAATCAAGGAGGAATAAAAGGAGGGGGAGACATTTCACGAGTAGTTATACCAATTACAATTAGTTTAATTACTGCTGTCTCAATAGGCGTTGTTGTAACATTTATATTCCGAAAATATAGAGTTAAAGAAGAATCCGGTAGAAAAGGAGATCAAGCACCTAAAAATTAATAAAATTAAGATTAGATTATAAGAAATACTCTAATAGAGACTTAATTTAGTCTTTTCGAGTATTTTTTCAGAAATCTAATCAACCTTATAAAATTATTATAGTTAAATGAATGAAAACTTTAAAAATAAGAAATCAAGATTATTTTATTATTTTCTCTAAAAATGATTTTAGCGATTCATTTCAAGAAGTTCTATGAAACTTTCTATTTTATTAGTTACTTGAGCCTCATTGAATTTACGAGGATCATTCATATCCGCGTCGATAATCAAGCAAGGAATATTATATTCATTTTGAAGATGTTGTTTTAAATCATACAACCCACAGGAATTAGGTCTGCACGACATGTTGTTATGTAAAAGAACACCATCAATTCTCCATTCATCCACAGTTTCCTTGAATTTTTTCACCCTAGTTTTTAGATCATAAATATACCAAAAACTTAGCATTAACTCTGACATAGCTTCGATAGGATTCGATTGAACTTGCTCTTTTGTTACATTAGGATTCATATATTTTGAGAAAGCATATGTATAAGGCTCATAAACAATCATAGCCCCATATTTCTCTAACATGGCAAAATATTTTAAGTTATACCAGAATGGGATTCCTTCAAACATCAATCGAAATTTTTCATCGGGTAAAGCACCAACTCCATTATCTACTCGTCCTTTAGCCTCCCTATACATTCGTTTATACAGTTTAATGGGAGCTTTCAAACCAGGCATAGTAAAGAGAGGGAAAAGACCTCCAAAAGTATCTTTCGTAGAGATAGGACTTGGCACCCTTTTTCTAAGATCATATATATCCTGCCATACCATGCTTAATTTGTAAGAATTATTTGCCACTTCCCTAGCTTTTTCCATATTTAACTCATTTCCCGTTACTTCTTCAACAAAATTCAAAAAATCCCAGAGTTGTTCTTGTATATACTTTTTAAAATAATTATATTGTCGCTTGTTTGTGTTACTAACAACATGAGGTACATCAATTATATAGTGAGGGACATTCATTCTTTCTGCTTGGGTTTGAAACCAATTCACATGGGTGTCACATATAACATCACTCGATAACATAAATGTAGGCTTTCTTGTACCGCCTTTACTCATATGAGCCCCAGTTTCGACCGCTCCGATGTTTGTCTTGAAATATGAACATAAATCATAGGAAAATCCTTGTTCTTCAGCTTTTTCGATAAAATCTTTAGAAAGTTTTTGAGCTGCCGAAACGGTAGCCGAGTTCTCAGGGAGCATTGGTTGCACATTCATAGCATATAATAATTCAACTGGAGTTCCAGAAGTAGCCCATGCAGTCGGCTTCCCATCTCGATAGGCCTGTTCAATAGCTAAAAAATGGCGACCCATAATATTTTTAAGTCCTTGAGTGGCTTTAAGCATCTTACTTTTATTATTTTCATTTATTTCAGGCATTTTTTTATTCCCCTCCAATTATTTCAGCAAATGCTTCAAACCTAGTTGCTAATTGCTTATAAGATTCTCTATTATATTCTTTTTCAATAAAAAGGTAAGGAATTCCTTCTTCCTTAAACTTATTACTCATAAATGGATGATCATATAAAACAGATTCACAAAATTTCTGAGCAACATTAATTACCCCATCCACACGGTATGTTTGTACTAATTCTTTTATGAATTTATATCTATCATGTGAGGGTACTTTTGTGGAAAAAATGGGTTTACTAAGATGATATTTTACTAAGGCTTCTAAAGGATCTATTGATTGGTCTACATCATTCCAAAAATATCTTGTTCCTATACCTAAATCATCAATTACAACCTGGAATCCAATCTCCTCTAAATAACGTACAAATTCAGTATCATCGATATCTGAACCAGTAAGAAGAATTTTCTTAAGTTTGTTTTTTGTGAATGGCTTTTTTTGTTTAAGATCCCCGATTATAGCTTTTAACTTTTCAAGAGCAATTTTTTTATCTGTTTGTTGAACCATTTTGACTATCTCGTGGAATTCAGAACCCTTGAGTATTAATGTACTTCTATATTCAGATATTTCTCTTAAATATTTACGAATTTCATTCATTAATATTATTGCATTTTGTAATTTTTCAAGTTTTATTTCAAGTACTTTGTCGCTAAGCGCGTAAATTCCAACCGATGCGGGGTCCTTGGAAATACCTTTACGATAGTTTTCAGCGCCTTTAATTACGTCAAGATAGACAGAATATTCGGCCTTTTGTGCCGGGCTTAACAGCAGCAGCATGGTGTCCCTGAAATCCTGGGCCCGTACCGGATCGCCGTTACTGAAATAAGCATTATCCCGGATATAGAAGGTATAGGTCAGTTTATCATCAGACAGCGTCCAGCGTTCGGCCATGGCCGGGATCGGCTGACATTTCATGGTGCAGTGGATGGACCGGAACACCGAAACCTTCACTCATATGGGCGCCGAGGGCGTGCCCTGG
>JARRLT010000030.1:4711-13504 GCA_037386725.1 Promethearchaeota archaeon | reverse complement strand
AAAAGAACATTCAAAAATTTATCTGATATAGAAATAGAGAGATTATATAAACCGGTCGACATAAGTGGTTTACATTATGAAAAAGAGCTAGGAGAACCTGGTAAATTTCCATTCACCCGTGGACCATATAATAACATGTATCGTGGTAGATTATGGACAATGAGGCAATTTGCAGGATTTGGGACGGCAAAACAAACGAATGAACGATTTAAATACCTAATTGAACATGGACAAACCGGATTAAGTGTTGCATTCCACTTACCTACAATATATGGGTATGAATCTACAGATGATCATGCTTTAGGTGAAGTAGGGAAAGAAGGAGTTGCTATAGATACTTTAGATGATATGGAAACTCTATTTGATGGTATTGATTTGTCAAAGATTTCAACATCAATGACGATAAATGCTCCAGCTTCTATTTTATTAGCTATGTATATTGTTGTTGGGGAAAAACAAGGGGTACCTCCCGATAAGTTGAGAGGAACCATACAAAATGATATATTAAAGGAGTATATTGCTCAAAAATCTTGGATTTTTCCTCCCGAACCTTCTATGCGGTTAATTGTTGATACAATAGAATATTGTACAAAATATGTGCCCCAATGGTATACTATAAGTATAAGTGGATATCATATTAGAGAAGCGGGATCAACAGCTGTACAAGAATTAGCATTCACTTTAGCAGATGGATTTGCTTATGTAGAAGCTGCTATGGAAAGAGGATTGGATGTAGATGATTTTGCACATAGATTATCCTTTTTCTTTAATGCTCATAATAACTTTTTTGAGGAACTTTGTAAATATCGGGCTGCAAGACGAATTTGGTCTGAAAGAATGAAAAATAAATATAATGCAAAAAAACCAGAGTCTATGAGACTTCGATTTCACACACAAACGGCTGGAGTCTCTTTAACAGCACAAGAACCAGAAAATAATATAGTGAGAGTAACATTACAAGGACTTGCAGCAGTTTTAGGTGGAACACAATCATTACACACAAATTCATTTGACGAAGCTTTATGTCTTCCAACTGAAAAGGCAGTAAGAATTGCTCTCCGAACTCAACAGATAATGGCTTATGAATCAGGAGTGGCGGATACGGTTGATCCGTTAGCTGGTTCCTATTATGTTGAATGGCTAACAAATAAAATGGAAAAAGAGGCAGAAAATTATTTTGAGCAAATCGATGATCTTGGTGGAGTCATTCCAGCGATTAAAGCTAATTTTTTCCAAAGAGAAATCGCAAATGCATCATATAAGTACCAAAGGGAAGTAGAAAGGAAAGAACGAATCATTGTAGGCGTAAATAAATATAGACCAGATGAGGAAGTTGAACCAGACATTTTAAAGATTGATGATGAAGTAGCGGTTGAACAAAAAGAATCACTTAAAAAGATTAAAAAAGAAAGGGATAATGAATTGGTTGAAGAAACTTTATCTAAATTAAAGAAGGCTGCTGAAGGAACAAATAATCTTATGCCCTACATTCTTGAATGTGTCCGAGCATATGCTTCAGTGGGAGAAATTATTGGAACATTAAAGGAAGTATTTGGTATATATAGAGAGGATTCAATTTTCTAATAAGGTGATATTATAATGAGTGAGAGAAAAATTAAAGTTCTTGTATGCAAACCAGGTTTAGATGGCCATGATCGAGGTGCTAAAGTAGTTGCGAGAGGATTGAGAGATGCGGGAATGGAAGTGATTTATACTGGATTACATCAAACTCCCGACGATATAGTGAACACGATCATTCAAGAAGATCCGGACGCTGTTCTTTTAAGCATCCTAAGTGGGGCTCATAATACATTATGTCCCGCAATTATGGATAAATTAGAGGAAAGTAATATTGATGACGTTTTAATTGCTGTTGGAGGAATAATTCCAGAAGAAGATAAAGATTTTTTAAGAAAACATGGATTAAAAGGATTTTACGGGCCAGGAACCGAAATTAAAACCATTGTTGAATTTGTTAAAAATAACTTAAAAAGATAAACATAATATAAACAGCAAGAATATGGCTTACACAGAAATAGTTAATAAAGTATTAGATGGAGACACCCGTGCGGCTGCTCGACTGATTACTTTAGTTGAAAATGATATTAATGCCGCTGAAGAAATAATTAATCAAATTTATCCTCATACGGGAAATGCCTACATTCTGGGAATTACAGGAGCGCCTGGAAGTGGTAAATCAACTTTTATATCTACTTTGGTGCGTAAATTTGAAGAAGAAGGTAAAAAGATAGGAATCATCTGTGTTGATCCGACCTCCCCTTTAACTGGAGGAGCCATTCTTGGAGATAGGATTCGAATGAAAGATCATTTCTCCATTAAAAATGTCTTTATAAGAAGTATGGCTAATCGTGGTCAACTTGGAGGGTTAGCAAGAGCAACTGAAGACACTATCAAAATTTTAGATGCTTATGGATGTGATATAATCATTGTTGAAACAGTAGGTGTTGGTCAATCGGAAGTTGATATTTTTAAATCAGCACATACCGTATTAGTTTTATTAGTACCTGGTTTGGGTGATGATATCCAAACTATCAAAGCTGGGATTATGGAGATAACTGATATTTTTGTAGTAAATAAAATGGATTTACCAGGAGCTGATAAAAAAGTTTCAGAACTTATTCAAATGTTAGAATTGAATATGAATTACAAATATGATTCTAATAAAGAAAATCAAAACTTTGAAAAGATTAAAAAGTGGACACCAGAAATCGTTAAAACAAATTCTATAACTGGAGAAAATTTTGAAAAACTTTTAGAAGCAATTACTACCCATAAAGCGTTTCTCATGGAAACTGGAGTTATAGACAATTATCTTGAAAATAGAATAAAAAACGAAACAATTCAGATTTTAAAACATAAATTAACTAAAAAAGTAGAATCCTTAGTTAATTCTAACTCAAAAATAAATGAGTACGTACGTTTGGTTATGGATGGTAAATTAGATCCATATTCAATGGCAAACTTAATTATAAAATTAATGGGATTAGACTGAATATTTTTGATAAAATATTTTAAATTTTTTTATATATTATTTTTTTATTGATTAACCACTCATCTTTAAAATATATTAACTAACATTTTTGATTCATAAATTCTATTTAAATTATCAAGAACGATTTTTAGGATAAGGTTATGTTCAAATGGAATCGAAATATAGCTCATTTGTCTCAAATAAGCTCTTCCTATCTTCTTTAAAATATATTTATATACTGAATTAACATATTAGACATAATTGTCTAACTATAAATATTTAAATATAAATGAATTCCAATGAAAGAAAAAAGAATTTTAGGCTTAATTTTAATTTTGATTCTTCTGATACCTATTCCTTTGATAATTAAATTTATTTCGACTCCAATAGATAATGCAGATGATAAAAATTCTACAGAAAAAATCAAACGTTCTGGCAATCAGATGTTAGTGGGGGTAGCATCGGGTCCACATGATCTTGATCCCCATAATTCATGGGATACAGCCTCGTGGAATGTGCAGATAAATGTTGTAGAAGGTTTATTCGAATATAATTATAGTGATCCAGAAGTTAACATAATTCCAAGGTTAGCGACTGGTTTTGGTACATGGTCTGGCAGTAATTATACTGTAAATATTAGATCGGGCATATATTTCCATGATGGATCCCTATTAACCGCTGATGATGTTGTATGGTCTTTTAATAGATTAGCCAATTTGATGTCTCTTGGGAAAGCTGCGGCTTCTTCGTTGTATGAATATTATGATCCAATATTAGAAAAAATACAACCCATCATCAATAAGACGGTGAAAGTAGGTGAATATTCAGTAAAATTTGCGCTTAATACTGAGTATGGTCCTTTTGAAGCTTTACTTTGTTTTATGGGATCTAAAATAATAGCAGAAAATTCTGCACCCTTTGATGACAATATTAACATCACAACAGATGATCTCATTGGAACCGGACCATTTAATTATATTTCCTACACTCCAGATATAGAAGTTCAATTAGAAGGATTTGATAATTATTGGCGAGGTGCTCCAAAAATAAAGTATGTAACATATTTAGTAATCAGTGATCCTAACTCAAGAGACTCAGCTATGTTAGCTGGAAATTTAGATCTTTTATTAAATCCTCAACTACAAAATTTAGGTACTTTTAATATGACAAATGGTCTAACTTTACATCATGCAGGATCAGACTTTACAACCTCATATTTGGGAATGAATAATAAAAAAATAAATGTCAATGTCAGAAAAGCAATATCTTATGCTGTCGATTATGATTATATTCTTGAGAATATTTTAAACGGTTATGGTGACAGATTAAAGTCCCCAGTTCCGCAGGGTATTCAATATTCAAATTATTCTTTTAATGTTGCTAACTATAATATCACTAAAGCAAGAATGGCGATGCAAGATGCAGGATATGGAGTTGGCCATTCGCTTACTGATGATGGTTGGTGGCAATCTCAAATTTTTCTTACTTACAATTATACATATAATATTGATAATTCAGTAAGAGAGAATATATTATATCTTCTACAAGATAATCTTGATGCTATTGGTATAGAAGTTACAGATGCTGGAGTAACATGGAACCAATTCCTTTATTCTCTATATGAAATTCCCCCTTATTCAAGAGATGATCTTGATCTTTTTTGGTTGGGATGGATTGCTGATTATAATGATGCCTCAAATTATTTAAATCCATTATTTACAAATAGAAGTATCGAATCTAATTATGCACAAGTAAATGATCCTCAAGTTCAACTTTGGATGGAAGAAGCATTAATCGAAACAGATACGCAAATTCGGCAAGACCTCTACAATAACATTCAAAAGCGGCTTGTGGAAGAAGTTTATCCTTGGGCGTTCGGATTTACTGGTGATAATTATGATGTTTGGAAAAGTAATTTAATCGGTTTTCCATCTAATCATTTTGACCGCTTATATTTATATCCTTGCGAATTATTAGGACCTGACACATTTGAATTGAGTTCTACTGCAGAGAAACCAATTGATACTGATGGATCATTTAATTTAACATGGGCCGAATCTGCTGGAGCTGATAACTATACAGTATATCGTTATGATAAGCCAATAACTTCAATCAATGGATCTTTAACGGTCTTGGCATATGAGTTAACTAATCTGAATCTTACCTTAAATAGTCAACCAAAAGGAATTTTTTATTTCAGTGTTGAAGCAAAAGATCAATATGATTCTATTTTATCTAATTGTATAGAAATTGCGATCAATCCAGAAATGGATTCTAATTTTACAATAGAATATGGGATCTTTGATGGATTACAATTAAGATATAACTATAGCGTGGAATTTGGTGGTGTTGAGCAATCAATTCCATTAGATTTCGAATATCTGAAATTAAACGATATACTTTTTAATGTTTCTTTTACCGCTAATCTAACCATTTTTGGAGGGTGGCAAGAAAATGTTGAAACTAGAATGATGAATAATACTTACGGAGCAAATTTAGGCGATTCATGTCATACCCCATTATGGATACCAACGAATATAAAAATGGGATATTATATAAGTATTAGTAATGTTATGGGAGTAGATCAATTTTACGAAGTGGTAGATCAAGGTAATTATAATTATTTCGGAAACCAGATGCTTGACTATTGGGAATTACATAATTTGCGCGATTCTTCACTTAATTTATGGTATGAAAAATCCTCAGGAATTTTACTGAATGGCACGTTTGGAGCAGGAGATGGTCTTTTGCCGTATTCATATAAGTTAAGGTTGATGCAAACAAATGATCCATCTTTGAATTTACAGGTTCCGGGTGCATTTACCCTTAGTTCTGATGCTGGACATCCCGACGATGATGGTAATTTCACTCTTTCGTGGACAGATTCTCAATACGCGAATAATTATACGGTGTATAGATATGATAAATTCATAACTGAAATTAATGGAAGTCTTATAAAAATCACAGATCAAACATATAATCTAAATCATTCTGTGACAGGTTATCAATCGGGAATATATTATTTCATTGTAGAAGCAATTAATGAAAATGGAGAAACTCTCTCGAATTGTATAGAAGTAATCATTATTATCGAACCCCCACCAGATCAACCTAACCTTCCAGGACCATTTACTCTTAGCTCTAATGCAGGGCATCCGGACGGAGATGGAAATTTCACACTCTCGTGGACAGCTTCTGAATATGCGGATGATTATGCAGTGTACCGTCATGATGAATATATCACTCAAATTAATGGAAGTGTTACAAAAGTCAACGGTCAAACATCTAGCCTCTCTTATTCTGTAACTGGATATCAATCGGGAATATATTATTTCATTATAGAAGCAATCAATGAAGATGGAGAAACTCTCTCTAATTGTATTGAAGTAATTGTTATTATTGAAACCCCACCAGATCAACCGAGCATTCCAGGTTATAATATTTTATTTTTAGGACTGAGTATATTTTCATTGATTTCAATTTCATTGATTTTAATTAGAAGAAAAAGATATTTTTAAACTTTTAATTATTTAATTTCTATTTTTTATTATTTTATTATTATTATTTTTATCACATCAATAGACTTAGAATAAACATTTAATAAGCAATATTCTCTATGTTAATCAATTAAAAACTAATATTCAAGATAATTTAAAATGGATGAAAATAATTTATTACTAATTGCCGGAGGGGGTAAATTTGGGAAAAAGGCAATTATTTACGGAAAGAAAAATGGATTTAAAAATATTTTAGTTGATAATAATCCTAATTGCATCCCCAGCAAATTAATTACTGTAAAAGTAAAAAAGACCACAGATTTGCAGGATTTCTTAGCAAAGGCTAATAAGGGAGACCTATTATTTCTTAATAATGATATTTCTATTATATATGAGATTTTAAAGGAAATTTCTCCTAATTTAATTATTCCAGTCGTACCTGTTCATTTATTAGCAAAGCTAATTGAATTAAAACTTCAAGAAAACTTAATAGAGTTGAAAGTAAATGAAATCATTACTAAAAAAACTGCTTCAGAGATAAATGAAGAAATTTTGCTATATTCTATTCCAGAAAAAGGTGTAATCTATTTATCATATGCTAAGGAAGGTGAAATATGTCCAGATAATTGTATTGGACCAGAAAAGTTTTGTCCCACATTTAAAAGAGAAAAACCCGTGACCATTACTCAATATTTAAAAAATTATTTTGAAATTAAAGATATTATAAAAATAGAAAAGAAACAACAAAGAATAGCAGTGGTATTAGAGAGTAAGCAATTAAAAGCTGGATTAGGAGGGTTAAGAGGGAAGGATATTTTAAAAATTTTCGAAAGCCTTCAAAATAATTTAGATTTCTTAACCAAAAAAACCTTTAATTTAACCATAGCAACCACATGTAATTGTCATGGAGTTGTAAATTTTTTCAAAACTAGTAAATCTTAACTTTTCTCTCTTAAAATTATTTAAACTAATCTATGTCTACTGAATTGCCACATTTGTTGCATCGTTTAGCTCCTCTAAAGAGCTTATTTCCACAGTCAGGACAATGGTATCTTTCTTCTTCAAGTCTTACAAATTCTTCTGTTCCTAATTCTCTCCATGTTGGGATGGTTCTTTTTATAACTTTTCTAGCGACGGGAATCGGAAAATTTTCAATAAACTTACAAGGCCATTCATCACATTGATAACATCCCTCAATACCTTTACTTTGGGTACAATCTTTGATCGGACACTTTTTACAAACTGGAAATACTACTCCACTAGATAAACAACCAGTACAGGAAATTTCTTCCACATTTTTTACAAATGCTTTATACACTGGAAATAAAACTTGTTTAAATTTCGTATTATTATTCTTATGAGCAATATAAATCGCACAAACTCCGCAATATAGCCCACAAGGAGAAAGCAGATCATGATTAACTTCAGCCATAATTAAATATTAATTTGATGGTATGATAAAAATATTTTTTCCAAAGGTTGAGTTCAAAATACAAAAATAGGAAATGAATCTAAGAATTACTCTTTTAGTTCTTCAAATAAGTTAATTCTTAATTCATATTGTTTTGGAGAATTAGGACATTTAATTTCACAGCATCCCGGAATATATGAATATACCTCAAATCTATCCGAGGGGACGAGAAGATACATTAAAGAATGAATTAGTGAACATGATTTATTAATTTCATCAAGGGGTCCTTCACATAGGGCAATTTTATGCTCTTTTTTCTTTACAAATACACATAATCCATCTCTTGGAATAAATCCAAATAAGTATTGAAAACGTGGAATTACAGGATATTTTTCACTTTCCACCTTTCTTTGATATTGAATGGAGATTTTATTGAAGTCAAGCGAAAATTTAAGACCTTTATATGAGTCATTCTTCATATCTTCAGGTGTTATTTCATGAATAATAAAATCTCGTGAGACTGCTGTATCTATTAATGATACTAATTCGCTATGAAGCATAAAATAGTTTAATTTTTTTCTTTTTTTGGATCTACCCATTTTGAATATATTTCCTCAATAATAGAGGACCCAGATTTACTACATTTTTCACATTTTTCTTCTGTTAATGTCTTAAACGTATAATCTCCGGGTTTAAAATTTCGAGTATATTTCTCTTTACAATCATTACACTTAATAACAGTGTAAACTTTTTGAACAAATTTATCTTTCCTGTCTAATATATCTCCGATAGCCGGTAACGGAGGAAGTTGCGGTTCTTCAGACATAATATTTATCCATTTCTCTATTTTTTATTCTACAATTAAAAGAATATCTTGCAAAATATTAAATTTA
>JARRLT010000030.1:0-4664 GCA_037386725.1 Promethearchaeota archaeon | reverse complement strand
TCTTTTTCTTTTGGAAGTTCTGGCTTAGGTAAAGGTTTTCGAGATGTTATTACTTTTGCATATCTTAATACTTCATTATTAATTTTTACACCATCTTGAATTATATCTATAATGGTATTAGGAGGTATATCTTCCCGTTCTATGGTACTTAACGCTTCGTGATAACTATAATCAAATTTATCATTTTCTTTGATATCCATTGGTTCAACACCAAAAGGTTTCAATATATTCATAAATTGATTATAAAATTGTCTAATTGAATCATCATTATCATTGCTAGAAATCGCTTTTTTAAAGGAATCATAAAGAGGTAAAAAACTTTTTAATACATTCGCAGTTGTTTGAGATCGTAAAGCTTGACGACTTTTTTCCCAACGCTTTTGAGAATTTTCAAATTCCGCTTGTAACCTCATATACTTATCTTTCCAATTCTTAACTTGGTTCTCAAGTTCTTTAATTTTTCCAGACTTTTTATCAAGGAGATCCTCTTTTTGATCGAGATTAATTTCTAATTCCAATATTCTTTCTATAAGATCTTCCTTAGAAAGTTCATTTAACTTCTTAATTTTTTGTTTCTTTTCTATTTCTTTCTTTTCTTCTTCGGTTAATTCCTTTTTTTCTTCCATTACTTCTTCTTTTTGTTCTTTTGGAGATTTAACACTTTCAGTTGTCTCTGTACTATTTATTTGTGAATCTTTTTTCTGGTTTTCCTTACTTTTTATAATTTCCTTTTCAGACATTTTTAACCTTATATTAACAGTGATTGTTCATAAATCAATCTTAGATTCTTAATTTAGGTAAAAATGTATAAAGTAAAAATTTTTTGTTCTTGTATCATCTAAAAGTTGGAGCGAAATTAAGTATAAAATAATGTTCTTGTTAATTTAATCAATCTATTTTAGGAAAGTATTTGAACCAAATAATATAAACCCTCATAAATTTCAAATTAAATTAATACTTTTAAAAGAACATGATTTCTTAATTTATCTGTTATTATACCCTTATGATTTATAGGAATTTAATAATAAATATATCCAGCAAAAAGTGATCTGGTAACTCTTCTTTTGATTCTTAATTCAATAAGCGACGAAATTCGGTTCCTTAC
Source organism: Promethearchaeota archaeon (assembly GCA_037386725.1). GTDB lineage: Archaea > Asgardarchaeota > Lokiarchaeia > Sigyniarchaeales > SOKP01 > JARRLT01. The sequence continues at coordinate 3,559 of JARRLT010000030.1, read as the reverse complement.
AGATGTCAAAAATAGAATATTTATAAATTCTTTATTAAAATTTTGTTTATATTTTCTAATGTTTTACTTTTAATTATGCCAATAGTTGAAGTAAAGAATGGAAAAATAAAAGGGTATACTGATAATAATTTGCATATCTTTAAGGGTATACCATATGCAGAACCTCCAGTTGGAAATTTACGATTTAGTCCTCCACAACCTAAAGAACCTTGGAATGGAATATTAGAGGCGACAGAATTTGGATCATGTGCATTTCAAGGATTTTCTCCTCTTGAAAAATTTACGGGAAAGCTTCAACCCGAAAGTGAAGATTGTTTAACACTTAATATATGGACCCCGGCCATTGATGATAAAAAGAGGCCAGTAATGTTTTGGATCCATGGAGGATCCTTCATTATGGGTGGAAGCAAAAGTCCTATCTATGATGGTTCCCAATTAGCCCAACGTGGCGATGTAGTGGTGGTGTCTATTAATTATCGACTGGGTGCCTTCGGGTATCTCTACATTCCAGGTGTAACTGCAAATGTTGGCCAATTAGATCAAATTTTAGCATTAAAATGGATCCATAATAATATTGCTAAATTTGGAGGTGATCCAGATAATATTACAATTTTTGGAGAATCTGCAGGTGCCTATGCTGTTATTACATTGCTTGCTATGCCTTCTGCTAAAGGTCTATTTCGTAGAATTATAGCCCAAAGTATGCCTACTATTGATCCTAAAGTAACAGAAAAACCCACAAAAGAATTGATGCGTAGGTTAGGGATAAAAAATAAAGATATTAATGCATTACATGCATTACGAAACATTCCTCCGGAAGAAATCATAAAAGTTCAGAATGAAATCACTAAAACAGGTGGACTTATTTTTAGACCAATAATTGATAATGACACATTTCCAGTCCATCCTTTGGCTGTAATTCAAAAGGGTGAATGTAAAGATATCGATTTAATGATGGGAACAAATCTAAATGAAGCTAAGCTTTTTACATCATTAAATCCTCTTACAAGCAATATTAAAGATGAAAAGCCTATAATTCTTTATTTAGGGATGATGGGAATAAATTCTGAAAAAGCTAGAAAGATAATTGACTCTTATAAACAAGTTGAAGCAGAAACCTTTTCAAATGATCCTAAGGAATTATTGGATTCTATTGCGACTGATCTAATGTTTCGAATTGCAACGCTACAAATACTCGAAGCACAATCCACCTTTCAGCCAAATACATATAATTATCTTTTTACTTGGAGAACGTCTGCATTAAAAGGAAAATTGGGTTCTTGTCATGCTCTTGAGCTCCCATTTGTATTTAATACTTTTAACGATCCTGGAATGAAAATTTTTTTAGACAATGCCACCGATACTGATTATTTATCTGAAAATATAATGGATTGTTGGATATCATTTGCCCATACAGGTGATCCGAATCATAAGGGAATTCCACAATGGCCTACTTATGATAAAGAATATCCTTTTTCTTCAATCTTTTTGGTATAATTTAAAAACGTTGATTTAGAGATCATTTATAAACACAAAATTTAAAATTTGTTATATATTACTCTTTCATAGTACAAGTATTAAATTCTATGATTTAAAATTCAAGAAAAAAGTGTTATATTAATATGAGTGAAGAAGGAGCGAAAAAGAAAACAACACATAAGGAGCGAATTGTTGGAATTGATTTAGGTACTTCCAATAGTGCTTGCGCAGTACTAAATGCTGTTGGTAAACCAGAAATAATTCCAGCGGCTGAAGGACGTACACTTGGAGGGAAAGCCTTTCCTTCATATGTAGCATTTGACGAGAACGGACGAAAAATTGTTGGAGAACCAGCAAGAAGGCAAGCGCTTTCAAATCCAGAAGGTACAGTCACAGCTATCAAAAGAAAAATGGGAACCTCATATAAAGCAAAAGTTCAAGTAGGAAATGAAACTAAAGAATTCTCTCCCGAAGAGATTTCAGCGATGATTTTAAAGAAAATTAAAAATGATGCGTCAGCTTATCTGGGAGAAGAAGTTAAAAAAGCAGTAATTACAGTACCCGCTTACTTTAATGATGCTCAAAGAACTTCGACTAAAAATGCCGGAGAAATTGCTGGCTTGGAAGTCGTAAGAATGATTAATGAACCTACTGCCGCATGTCTAGCGTATGGTTTAGATAAAGACACAAAAGATAAATTATTAAAAATTTGTGTGTTAGACTTGGGTGGTGGAACATTCGATATTACATTGATGGAATATGGTGAAGGTGTTGTAGAAGTTATGTCTACAGCCGGTGATACACAACTCGGAGGAGAAGATATGGATGAGAAAATTGTCAACTGGTTAGTAGAAGAATTCGAAGCGGAGCAAGGAATTGACATAAGAAATGATAAAAAAGCAATGATAAGGGTAAAAGATGCAGCAGAGAAAGCAAAAATAGAATTATCAACAACATTATCAACTACTATTAATCTTCCTTATATTTCCCAGAAAGATGGAAATCCCGTTCATTTAGAAAAAGAATTAACAAGAGCAAAATTAGAATCTTTGATTGAACCTGTATTAAAAAGATTAGATCCAATAATGAAGCGAGCGGTTGCAGACGCCAAACTGACTGTTAATGATGTTAACAAAATTATTTTAGTTGGTGGTCCTACAAGAATGCCCTCAGTTCAAGAAAGATTTAAAAAATATTTCCATAAAGAACCAGAACATTCAGTAGACCCAATGGAATGTGTCGCAATTGGAGCTGCTATTCAAGGTGGTGTTATTGCTGGAGATGTTGAAGATTTGTTACTTCTAGATGTAACACCATTATCTCTGGGAGTTGAAACCCTTGGTGGAGTATTTACAAAACTGATTGAAAGAAACTCCACAATCCCAACTGAAAAGAAGCAAATTTTCAGTACTGCAGTGGATAATCAACCAGCAGTAACCATCAATGTCCTTCAAGGAGAACGTGCGATGGCTAAAGATAATATTTCGTTAGGTACATTTCATTTGACGGGGATTCCTCCAGCACCTCGAGGAGTTCCTCAAATTGAAGTGAAATTTTCAATCGATGCTGATGGAATTGTCCATGTTACTGCTAAAGATTTAGGAACAGGAAAAGAAACCGGTATTACAGTCACTGGAGCAAGGGGTTTATCTGAGGAAGAGATTCAAGAAAAAGTAAGAATCGCTGAACAATTTGAAGAAGAAGACAAAAAAGTGCGAGAATTAATAGAAACAAAGAATCAAGCAGAATCCATGATTTATCAAACCCGAAAATTGATGGAAGATAATAAAGATAAATTAGAGGATACAGAAAAACAAAAGATTGAAACTGCCATTAAATCACTTGAAGAAGATATAAAAACTGATGATATCAATAGAATTAAACAAGGAATTGAGAATTTAAACAAATCAATGCATGAATTTTCTCAAAGAATTTACTCATCTCAAGCTCAAGGACAAGCTTATCAACAGGCAGCTGAACAAGCTCAACAAGCGGCTCAAGGTATGGGAGGGATGCCCGGAGGAATGGGAGGAACTCCTGGAAGCGGTGGCGCTGGAGGAGCTTCTTACAAATCAGAAAA
>JARRLT010000029.1:0-15914 GCA_037386725.1 Promethearchaeota archaeon | reverse complement strand
TCCTGATAATAATCCTCGTTATGTTTGCTCCAAACATCAAAGGCTCTGTCTAGTATAGGCTGCTCAATGCCATACCACAAAAATCCGCTACCTCTGTAGTTCCAGGAGTAAAAATTCCACCCCCAAAAGGTTTGAACCGGAAAAAAGGCAACTCTAGCTTGTTTGGGCGCCTTTCCAAAAAACTCATAAAGTTCAAAATTTTTGTTTTCTGCTAAACGCTCAGCAATATTTTTGTTATTTTCAAAAATGCTGAAATAGATTACTATACCTTCCATTCATATCGAAACCATATTAATTTGACTATTTAATTGAAGTAATATGATACTATATAAGGAGTTTTTATAGTCCAATATTTACAACTAGCTTCTTGAACCATAGAAAAGTAAAAAATTAGAAAATTAATAATGTTTAATACATAAAATCTGAGAAAATTTAAAGTTTGTTTTTTATCTTTTTTGAGCGACTACGCAAAGTTACTATAAAAAATTGCTTAAAATTAAGAACTAATTCTTTTTTTGGATAAACTTGTGAAGGTAATATATCTAATAAGATTCGATTTGAGAAATATACCGTTCATTTTTTCCTTCTTCCTTAAACTTCTGAATAAAGTAATCTTTCGTAATCGTCCTCCCTATATGAACTCCATCTTGTAATAATGAAAGAATTAAACTGGAATTTCTTTCTCTATGAGAATTATCCACCACCAAATTTTTTAAAGACTTTAATTGAATTAATTTATTTGATAATTTCAATTTTTTATTATTAGATAAATTACAATCGATTAAAGAAGATAAATTATAAAACGATTCAGGTAATTCTTCGAGAAAATTGAATGCAAGACTCAAATAATCCAGATCCCTTAAGTTCCCGATATTTAACGGTAAAAACCTTATTCTATTCACCGCTAAATTTAATTTCTTCAAATTAACAAGATTTACTATAGAATTGGGTAAATGCTCAAGTTTATTCCAACTTAACCATAATTGTTTTAAACGATTCAAATCTCCAATTGAATTTGGTAAATTCGGTATAAAGTTCTCAGAAAGAGATAAATAATTTAGGTTTGATAATTTGCCAATAGATTCGGGGATTCTCTTTATTTGATTATTACCACACGACAATTCTTCAAGGTTTGATAAATTCCCTATACTTTTGGGTAGTTTAGTAAGATTATTTCCATCTATCCAAATCTTTCTTAAGGAAGATAATTTACCGATCAATTTAGGAATATTTAAAAAGTTGTTATCATCAAAATATAGAACTTGGAGTGAGTTTAATTTTTGAATGGAATTGGGTACTGTAGAAAGATTGTTCTTACTAACATTTAACTCAATAAGGTGTGATAAATTACCTAATGATTCGGGTAATTCGTTAAGGCCACAGTCATAAAGTTTTAAATGTGAAAATCTATTCCCGCTAATTCTTCCAATTCCTTGAGAGGTTGAATCTCTTCTTTAAAAACTAATGCTCCTCGAAATTTAGCCAAATTATTCTTAATATTTGATTTCAAATTTTAATTTCAAGTGTTATGGATTTATAAATTACTATATTAATATTAAAAAAAGTATTTAAATTAAATATATTTTTAAGATATTAGCTAAATCCAAGGAGATTTGCTTATATTTATGATATACATATAAGGAGTTTTTATTATCTAAGATTTACTTGTAGTTTGTTGACCTTTGTAAAAGTAAAAAATTAGAAAATTAAATAAACGTTAATACATAAAATCTGAGAAAATTTAGAGTTTGTTTTTTATCTGCTTGCTCCTAGATCGAAGCGTCACCTCAGTCACCTTAGCAATCTCACTCACTTCGGCTTGCGTCTTTCTAAAATTTGTTGCTTTTGCTGCCATATAAATTACCGACGCAGCTAGACCTTTTGGGTCCTTACCAGTCCTTAGTAAACCATTCTTAGAAGCCTCAATTAGCATATGAATGGCTTTCTTCTGAACATCCATCGGAAGTCCTAAATCATTTCCAAATCTAAATACTAATTGTTCGGCAGTGATAGGTTTATATTTCAAGCCTAGTTCGGGTAAAACTTCCTTTACAATCATTCCTAAAGATCTATGAACTGTCCTGCGTGGCGTCATTGAAGATTCACACACTTCTTCTAATAATCGTGGAAACTCATGAACTCGTATGGCCGCATATAATGATGCAGCGATGAATCCATCAATAGATCTTCCCATTGTTAATTTTTTCTTGGCTACAACAGAATAAATTTTCCATGCAGTTTCTTTAATGTATTCTGGGATATTCATTTTTGAAGTAAGCATCTTTAATTTTGGCTTAGCTTCCCAAAAATTCCTTTCGATACTTGAAATCAAAGAGTTTTGTATTTTAGAAAGTCTAGAGAAAAGAGTTTTTCCTTTTGCACCAATCAATCGTCCTTTTGAATCGATTTTTGAATTTGGGAGCATCGTTCTTGGACCAAATTCTCTCCATCTTGGTTCAGTTCTTCTTCTTTTATTTACTTCTTCAACAGTATAAGCCCTTCTTTCATTTCCAACCAGATTTCGCCCAATTATCATCCCACAATTCAGACAGACATTATCTCCATCTCGGGATTCTATGTTTGGGTTGTCGCAGCACATATCATTTTCTCGATCATATGTACCAACTTTTACAACATTTGAACAAAAATTCTTGTATATACTCAAAAGTTATGTAAGAATCTAGTATTCTTTATTAAGAGATCATACTATTTATAATTAAATCTTACATTTTTGTATAAAAATTTCAATTTTTTTATACAAATTTAAACCAGTAATATTTTATTAAGTTATACTATTATATAAAAGTATTTTCTCAAATCTAAGTTATCACACATATAACGAATGATTTCTGGGAATGAAATGGGATTCTTTTTGTTATAAACTTTTTTTCCTCAAGGCATTTAACTTGTTTTAGGTTTATAAAATGGCAATATTTGAGGACCATTGGGTAAAATTAAAATAGATGCATTTTTACCATACTTTTCGAGACTTTTTTCGATAGCAGATTCTACATTCACAGCATATTGTAATCCTATGTTTCCAAGTTGTTCTTCTGGTAATTCTGAAACGATTATTATCTCATTTTTCATAAGAATTCTTACTAAAATTTGAATTTCCCATTGATCAGGAAGATTGACGCTTCCGTTAAGTATTTGCCTATGTATTTCTTGAGGACTTTTATGAGAAAAGAGTAGATTTTTGAAATTCTCTTGTCCTTCTCCAATTCCTTCAGAGAGTTCGTTGACAGAAATTATTGTCCCTCCATTTTTAACGATCATTTCACCAATAGCCATACTTTTTACAGCCTGATATAAATTAAGATCAAGGGGATACCCCCCATTTCCGCAAACTACAATATCAAACTTTTTATCAAATTCATGAAAAATATGCTTTTTTTGATAATTAACTAACTCCGTATGAACCTTTTGGGCATCCCCTGCTAATACTTTTGTGATGTTATGTTTTTCATTAATACAAACATTTACAGCAAAATCAACACCAACAGTTTCTAAACATCTTAAGGCATCTTGATGTAATGGATTCTCCTTAAAAATTCCAAAGCTAGCATTTGGTGAGGATATGTTTCTAGCAGAATGGTTACTTAAAATTGTGTCTTTATCTGCAATACCCGGAATTATTGATTTTCTACCTCCCGAAAATCCAAAAAAGAAATGAGGTTCTACATAACCCGTTAATATTTTTAAATCTGCATTATAATAATGCTTATTAATCCCTATTTTTTGATTTCTGAGAGGATGGTTAATATATTCTATATTATTTCTATTTTCAGCGTTATGATCTACAATATTAAGTTTATTAACTAATTCTTTGCCAATAATTCTTGATAATTCTTCTTTTTTTGAACCACGATGAAGTCCTGTTGCGATTAATATAGTGATCTGTGACATCTTAAGCCCTAAATCTAAAAATTCTTTTACTACAGCGTCTATGATAAGATTTGAAGGTACTGGTCTAGTTGCATCGCTTACTACAATGCAAACATTTTGAATATTTCCCTTTTCAGAAATTATTTGTTCTAATTTTTTTATTCCTACTGGATTTTGAATTGCATTTCTTATTTTCTCTAATGGATTATCTAGCTCTTTTTGTTTTTTAGGGTAAAGTACTTTTATATTCCACTCCCTTTTCGGATTGAATTCCAAACCTGTTTTTCCATAATCTAATTTAATCATAGTTTATCCTTCACTATGCAAAATTTCTCGTGTCTTCTCAAAAATCATATAAGTTGGGACACCAGCAGGACATTTTTCATAACATAAACCGCATAATGTACAAGCATGAAATATTTCATTAATTAGGCTATTCGGTCTTAAATTGCCATGAACCAATCCATTTAAAATACTTAATCTACCTCTTGGACTATATGCTTCTGAGAAATAATGAAGCCTGGAAGGACATGTAGCTTGACAGAATCCACATCTCATACATCTTAATTCTAAAGTTTTATTTGATTGGTTTTTTAGATTTCTCTTTTTAGGTAGATCTTGGAGTTTACGGGGATCTCCTTTTCCCGTTCCTGGATTTAAAATTCCTTTTGGATCAAAAAGTTCTTTGATTTTTATCATTAAATCTATAACTTTTTTTCCATGTTCAGATTCGAGATATGGTGTTTTAACTTTACCAATTCCGTGCTCCCCGGTTAATGACCCTCCTACGGGAATTATAATTTTATTATATAAATAATCCATTGCCTTCTGAAATTCAATTAAATCTTGTTGATCATTTTCATTAAATAAGAATTTTGGATGTAAATTTCCTTCCATATGGCTAATAACAGCAACTTTTAGATGTTTTGCTTCGCCAAAAAACGCAATAAAGGGGTATCTTATGGCAAGACCGTACACATCTTTTAAACGACCTACCAGAAAAGCAAAAACATTTATTTGAATTATTAGATCAAACATCTTTGAGAATGTTTCTTCGACAGCAAGATGACTATCTCCATCTACTTCTGCTAAGAGAACATACCCTGAAGGAAAATCTTGAAATTCTCCTCCCATGTATTCTTTTACTGCTTTTAAGATAGTTTTTCCCATAAATTCTAAAAGATTTGGGACTATCCCTTCTTTTCTGATATCAATAGCAGCCTCTTGGATCTTATTTACATCATCAAAAATAAATAATCCCGCTTTTCGATATTTTGGTAAGGGGCGAATTTTTAAGGTTATTTTTGAGATAATTCCTAGAGTACCTTCAGAACCGATAAATAAATCTTTAATATTATATGATGACACGGATTTTAATACATCGGTTCCTAAGTTAATAATATCTCCATCTGGTAATACAACTTCTAATGATAGAATATAATTTTGTGTAACTCCGTATTTAAAAGCTTGTACCCCTCCAGCGTTATTTGCCACCATACCCCCTATGGTTGCTACAGAACTTGAACCCGGATCGGGAGGGAAAAAATATCCATAATTTTTTAAAATCTCATTGAGTTCATCGCAGATGACGCCTGGCTCTAAGACAACGAGGTTATTTTCTATATCAATTTTTAAAATCCTATTCATCTTTGATAGATCTAAAACTATACCCCCAAAAGGGGTTAATGCTCCTCCTGAAAGACTCGTTCCGCTTCCTCGCGGTGTTATGGGGATATTGTTTTCATTCGCTAATTTCAAAATTTTAGAGATTTGTTCGGTTTTTTCTGGTAATAATATTAGATCTGGTATCCAATTCTCTTTGAAAATAATGCCTCCAAAAGAATAAGCCCATCTATAGGTATATTGATCTAAGGCATTATTATCTCCAACTATATTCTTAAACTCATTTATTTGTTTTTCTGAAAGTTCTGAATATTTTGAATCCATATGTAAAATACTTGTAAGGGGTTATAATCTTTTAAAATAAGAACTATTATTAATTTTAATCATTAATTTTCATAGAGTTGAGAATTCATCATTTTGAAATCCCCATTTTTCCAAAATTTCCTCCGCTCCTACAATGATACTTTGGATAAATTCATTCATGGAGATAATTTGATTAACGTGACCTACCGCCATACTCCAAATACTCTTATCTTTTAATTGATGATGATATATTTGTTTATAATAATCTTCATCAAATATATTTTGGTTTATCATTCTTTCTTTAAATTTTTTAGATGCAGGGCATTCTGTTGTTGCCATAATAGCTGTTCCAAAACAAACAGCTTCAGCACCCATTGCTAATGTAGCTAAAAAACCTCTTGAATCTCCGATGCCTCCAGCAGCGATTATTGGGACTTTCAATAATTTTTTTGCCATCGTAATATTCACTAATGTTGAATTCTGCAGTGGATTTTTAAACCCTGTACCTTCAATTCCGACTAATGTAACGACATCAGCACCATCTTTTTCTGCTGATAAAGCATGATTTAATGTTGCACATTTATGAAACCAATAACAATTTTTTTCATGAATTTTTTGTCCTAGTCTTTTTGCTTGATATGCTGAAGTTGTGAATATTTTCACACCTTTTTCTACAGCAATATCAAGATATTCCATGTATTTTTCTTCTGTAAATGCTTTTGGGTTTTATTTCTGTAATTCAGGAGGGGCGATTGTAAAATTCACTCCAAAGGGTTGATCTGTAAGTTGAATCATTGTATTAATCTCTTCCTCAAACCTCTTAGCATTTTTAAAGTTTATAGCAGTAATTATTCCTAATCCCCCAGTATTAGAGAAAGCTGAAGCAAATTTTGCTCTTCCCAATCCAGCAAATGCACCCATTATTATAGGATATTTAGTTGACATCATTTCTGTAATTCTTGTTTTCCATATCATAAATTTTCATTTCTCGTAATTTGATTAATGAAATATACAATTTGATGCGTTAATTTGATTTTTCATAGCAGTATAAAATAATATAATTATTCTCAATTGAATTTTTATGAATTTATATATTTCTAATTAAAATTATGCACAAAATTTTTAATTCAAAAGAAAGATATAATGTTTGTATCGTTAGCCGGAATGGTAATAAAATAGGTAAATAAAAATGTCTCTTTTACAAGATATCTGGATCCTCACAGATTCGGGAGTTGCAGTATATAGTAGAGTATACAATCCAAAAGTAAATGAACAACTTTTTGGTGCATTAATGAGTGCCATTAATCAATTCGCTGAACAAGTAGCGGATGGTGGGATATCTTCATTTGAGTTAAGTAATAAACGATTCACAATAATAAAAAAAGGAAGCTTTTTATTTGTAGCAAATGCTTCCAATAAACAGAAAGACAAGAAAGTAAAAGAGGAATTATTGAAAATCTCAGATAAGTTTTTTGAGAGTTATTCTGACATTCTAGCTAATTGGGATAATGATGTGAGTGTTTTTGCAGATTTTGAGGAAAAAATTAAGGATTCTTTAGATACGACTATAAAAAAATTCCAAAATGCCTTTTGGTAAATCTTCTTTTTACTCTATAAGCGAAATAAATTTAAGATTCAGAAAATTTTGATCATTAATAAAGTATTATTTTAACTAAAATGAATAATTTCAACCCTAATAAAAAGGATAAAAAGTTTGAATTGAACGAAGGAAAGAAAGATATTATGGATCTACTTTCTTCTGATCAAATTGAAAATTATATTAAAAGTTTATCAAGTCCCAGTTTTTTAGGTTCAATTCATCTTAAAAAAGGAACAACTCCTAAAGCTCGCTCAATTGAAAACTTGCTTAAGGGTGAATTAGAATCTAAAGTAAATAAATCAATTAAGGGTAGCATATTTAATCCAATTACTAAAATTCTTATTGGTATAGTTATTGCTTTTAATATTATTTGGTTTACACTACTTTATTTTTTCTGATTGATATTTATTTTTTTAGAGTTTATTTTGAGCTTAATAAAATTCCTCAAAGTTAGAATAATGTATGAATCTTGTGGGTTAGTTAAATAATCTTTCTCATAATTTTCTTCCTAATTTTGATTAAATTTTAAAGATATATTGGTATTAATTAATTAAAGTAGTAAATTTCAATTAATTATAAATTATTGTGAAATTATTTGATTTATGACGTCTTAATTATCGGTGGTGGAGTGATAGGATGTTGTGTTGCTCGAACTCTATCTAAATATGATTTAAATATCGCTTTGTTGGAAAAAGAATCAGATATAGCGATGGGTACGACTAAAGCTAATTCTGGTGTAGTACATGCTGGATATGCTGCGGAAAGAGAATATTTAAAACGTGATTTATGTATCCGAGGAAATGAATTATACACTCAAGCTTATGAAGAATTGAATTTTCCTTTCACTCGAATTGGATCATTTGTGGTTGCAAAAGAACCTGATCAAATTAAAGATCTTGAGGAAAAACGTAAAAAAGGTGTAGAAGATGGCATCTTGGATTTAGAATTGATTCTCGATAAAAAAAGAATTAAAGAAATGGAACCTCACCTTACTGATGATGTGGTAGGAGTTTTACATGCTCCATCTGCTGGCATAGTTAGTCCCTATGAAATGACTTTCGCTTTAGCTGAAAATGCTGCAACAAATGGCGTGAAATTTTTTAGAAATCATGAAGTTATTAAGATAAATCATCAAGATTACGTTTTTACTGTTACAACTAAAAGAGGAGAATTTAAGGGAAGAAATCTTATCAATTGTGCTGGATTATATTCCGGAAAAATTTCAAAAATGCTTGGGTTAGACTATTTTGATATTATGCCAAGAAAAGGAGAATATATTTTATTTGATAGGAATGTAATTCAATTGAATAAAATCTTATTTCCAGTTCCAACAGAGATTTCAAAAGGAATTTTAGTATGCCCTACAGTGCATGGTAATATTTTTGCTGGCCCAAATGCTCAAAATATGACTGACGTAGAAGATACTTCTACAACTACTGCAGGATTAAAAGAGATACTTGAAGGGGGAAGAGAATTAGTTCCAAACCTTCCTCTACGAGCTTCTATTAGAAATTTTGCTGGATTAAGGGCAGTACCCAGACCTGAGTACGACTTTATAATAGATAATACAGATATTTATGGTTTTATTAATATTGCGGGAATATTATCTCCAGGATTAACCTCTTCTTATGCAATAGCTGAAAAAGTAATAGAATTTTTAGAACTTCTGGGAATACAATTGAAAGAAAGAGAAAATTATAATCCCTATAGACCAAAACCAGAAAGATTCAGTGATTTTACAAAAGAAGAATTAGATAAAAAAATTCAAGAAGATCCTACTTGGGGAAGAATAATTTGTAGATGTGAAACTATTCCAGAAAAGGAAATAATCAATGCAATTAATGCTCCAGTTGGAGCAAAAACCGTAGATGGCGTAAAATTCAGATGTAGACCTGGAATGGGAAGATGTCAAGGAGGATTTTGTAGACCACGTGTTATTGAAATTCTTTCAAGGGAACTACAACTTCCTTATCAAGCCATAACGAAAAAGGGTGAAGATACAAATATTCTTATGGCTAAAACGAAAGATTATTTGATAAAAGATTTACAAAGAGGAGATATAGAAGAATGAAGAAACTTAGTACTGATGTTGCTGTAATTGGTGGTGGAGCTGCAGGATTAGCTTCAGCAATTGAAGTTAAAAAAGCGGGACTAGATACTCTCATTCTTGAAAGAGGATTGGAATTAGGAGGTATTCTGATGCAATGCATTCATAATGGATTCGGACTTACAGAGTTTAAAGAAGAATTAACCGGCCCAGAATATGCTCAGCGATTTATAAATGAAGCGAAATCATTACAAATCCCTTATAAATTAGACACAATGGTAATTGAACTAACTCAAGATAAAAAGTTGTATGCTGTAAATAAAGAAGAGGGATTGACTGAAATCTCAGCAAAAGCAGTTATTTTAGCAATGGGATGCAGGGAAAGAACTAGAGGCGCTATTAATATTCCCGGATTTAGACCTGCAGGAATATATACGGCAGGACAAGCTCAACGATTCGTTAATATTGAAGGTTATATTCCCGGTCATACGTATGTAATTTTAGGAAGTGGGGATATTGGGATGATTATGGCTCGGAGATTAACTTGGGAAGGATGTAAAGTTAAAGCAGTTGTGGAGATCCAACCATATGTTAGCGGATTGCTACGAAATCAAGTTCAATGTCTTGATGATTATGGCATTCCTCTAATTACTGGATATACTGTAACAAAGATCCATGGTAAGGATCGGCTTAAAGGAGTAACTATTTCGAAGGTAGACCGTAATTTTGATCGAATAATCGGATCGGACAAATTTTTTGAATGTGATAGTTTGTTATTATCGGTGGGGTTAATCCCAGAAAATGAACTTACAAGAGAAGCTGGGGCAGAATTATCTTCAATGGGTGGTCCAATAGTAGATAATAATCTAGAATCTACAATTGATGGAATATTTGCTTGTGGAAATGTCCTTCAAGTACATGATTTAGTTGATCTCGTTACAGCTGAGGCTAAAAGAGCCGGAAAAAATGCTGTTGAGTATGTAAACATGAAATTCGGTAAGGAAAGAGAAAGGAAAGATCAAATATATTGTGTTGCTGGAGATAATGTAAATTATGTAAAACCAGATCGTATTAATATTTCAGATCTTTCTAAAGAGATTGTCTTTACTTTTAGGGTAAAAAGTCCAGATAGACGAGTCTTAATCCAACTTAAAGATGAAACAAATCGAGTTATACATAAAAAATCAAGAAGATATGTTATTCCAAGTGAAATGATTGAATTGAATTTAAATCTACAAGATCAAAATATCAATCCAACATGTAGTCAAATCACGGTGGAGGTCATCCCAAGACCAGAACCTTTGATTAATGAGGAGGATTGAGGTGGATTATAATGCAAAGTTGTGATGATTCAGGTGTAATTAAAACAATAAGGTGCATCGTTTGTCCCACAGGTTGTGAAATTGAAGTAAAAGAGTTACCTGATGGTGAGGTTACATTTGAGGGATACACATGTAAAAGAGGTTTAGAATATGCTAAACAAGAATTTTACGAACCAAAAAGAGTATTAACTACTACCATTCGAGTAGAAGAAGGCTTCTTGCCTCTACTTCCTGTAAGAACTGATAAACCAATTTTAAAAACCAAATTAAATGATGCTTTAAAAGTAATTGCTGAGACTGTGGTTAAGGCTCCTATTAAAATGGGTGATGTTTTAATTGAAAATATTGTTGGAGAAGACGCTAATGTTATAGCAAGTAGAGACTTAAGGGATACTATTGAAAACTAAATTTTTAAATATAACTTTTTAAATTTACCATATAATTATTTTTAACACTAAATAGAAATGTCTCAACCAGAATTAGATCAGATCTATAAAGTTCATGAGAGACTCTATATTGGAGCCTATTGGCCTCGACTGAATTTTGAAAAATTTAAAAAAATTGGGATTACTGCTATTGTTAATTTGATGGAGGAAGATCTTTATGATCCTCGACCTTTAGGATTTGCATATCTCCATCGAGGTTTTCCTGATGATTGGTATCCCCCCCATAATTACTTAAGGGATATTTTGAATTTTATAGATAAACATATCAAGAGTGGACGAGTTTTAGTGCATTGTGCTATGGGAATTTCTCGAAGTGGTGGAATAGTTATTGCTTGGCTTTTAAAGAAACATCCCGAATGGACTTGGGACAAGGCAATGGAATATGTATATAAATCAAGGTTGATCTATCCAGCAGTTGAAATACGTGAATCGATTTTGGACTATTTTGAGGAATTAGAAGGGAAAAGAAGGGAATAGTTTCAAAAGAAGATTATTTAAATAAATTTAAAGAATATTATAGTAATTAAAGAATGAGGATAGATCCTATTTATGGAGTTATTTTTTATTTTAGATCTTAGTATATTTATTGTTATAAATTTAGCAAATATCTTTGCTTGTTTAATGTTTGTCGGAAGAGTTAAAAAACCCTACTTGGCAGACTTATTTGGTAAATTATTTGTAAGCCTAGGAATACCATTATTTGTCATAGTGGTTTTAAATTTCCTCTTATCAAGAGAATGGTGGTTTTGGATTTTTCCAAGTATACTTATTGCTTTTATTATATTCATTATAATTGTAGATTACATTAAAAAGATTGAATTTAGAAAACCTAAAAACTATAGAATATTAATTCCTTTTCTAATATTCTATTATTGCGGTTTAATTCTAACATGGGGGATTACTTGGGCAATTAATATAATCTATGGAATAATTACTTCACTAACTTATTTTCTCCAAGTAGGCGCTTCAATTTATGCTAGTAAACATGGTGTAGGTTAGATAAATATGGTTTCAAAATAGGTTTAAAATTGAATTTTATTAAATAAGCCTTATTTGGTCCAATTAAAGGAATACTAAATCTTAGATAAAATGGTAGATTTAAATAAATAGAATGAATAGGAAATACAGAGTATTGAATGTTCTTGTCGCTGGGCATTCACAGCATGGTAAATCAACATTAATTAGTGCTATTGTTGGTAAATTTCCAGATAACTTGGATTTTGAATTAACTCATGGAACTACGGTTACTCTTAAAGTAATTCAATTTTTATTTAAAGAAAAAAACCTTCTACTTAATTTTTTAGATTCTCCAGGACATGCAGATTTCAAGGGGAGCATTGCTCTTGGCTTAGAATTCTGTGATTTATTACTACTAGTAATTGCGGGTAATGAAGGATTTCAAGCAAGAACCTATTGGCTCTATGAAAAAGCAATAGAAAAAAACATACCAATTGTTATTGCGGCAACCAAAATGGATTTACCTTTAGCAAAAACAGAAAAAATTGAACTGGAATTACAAAATTATGATGCACGAATACCTCCGATCATAGAAACCTCTGGTAAGAAGATTTTTGGAATAGAAGAGTTAATTGATAAGATTTCAATTTACACTAAAAAAAGAGGTAGTATTAACAAGGATTTGAAATTCATCATTCTTGGATATAAAGAGAAAAAAGGAATAGGGATGTTATTAAGTGTTGGAATTATTTCTGGCGTCTTAAAGTCTTATAATCATATTACTCAAGATATAAGGATAAAACAAATATTTTCACTCAATGGAAATCCACTTAAAGAAGCTTTTGAGGGAGAAATCGTCTATATTTCCTCAAATAATAAACTTGATTTTGAATTAGGCACAATATATCAAGAAGGCAAATTTATTTCTCCAAAAATAAATAGTCTTTTATCAGAAATAAAACCTCGTAAAGAATTTTTCATTACAATCGAAGATCCTGTGAAATTTAAAACAGCACTTGATATTTTAGGAGATTTGAAAAAAGAAGTTCCTTCTTTTGATTTTTATGTAGAGAAAAAAGAAATAAACATAATGGTATTAGGAGATCTTCAATTTGATTATATTAAAAACAATCTAGAAAACCTTATAGAACTAAAAGTTATTGGTTCTAAAATTAAGGGTATAATAACAATCAATAAAATGAGTAGGGGAAGTTTTAATTCTGCCAGGGTGAGAATTGTTCCTCGTTTCAAGGATAAGTTAACTATATCTAGAAAAGGAAATAAAGAAATTAAAATGCATGATATGATGGGAGCTTCTACAGCTTATGCAGCATTTCATCTCGACGGACTTCATGTGGATATCCTTAGGGGAAAGAGCGAAGATGATATTGCTCAGTTAAGAATAAAGAATTCGAGTCTTTTTTTAATTCTCTAATGAAGATAAGCAATGGAAAAGCAGATATTAAACTCTTTAAATTTGATCAAGATGAGAGAATCCTCAGTGTAGACCCTGGCACAAGACATCTCGGTTTTTGTCTGATAGAAAGAGGCGAATTACCTTCATTATGGTATGTGAACTTAAAAACGAAAATCGAAAATGTAAAATCTATTAATTCTGCTAAAGAACATATAGAAAAGGAACTTGATCTATTTTTAAATAATGAAAAGGAGATAATTAATAAAATCTTTATCGGGAACGGACCAGGAGCTGATTTTATAATAGATTTTTTAATTGAATATTTTAATATCCCTTGTGATAATAATGAATGCATTATTAGAAATTTTGAAGGAATAAATGAAGATGAGGGTAATTATTCGGGAGGAAAATTACAATTTAAACCACCCGATATTTATATAGTAGATGAATTTAAAACAACAAAAGAGGCACTCTTTCATTTACAACAAGGTAAAATGGTGAGTGAGGTTAAGAGTAAAGGCTTTGTTGATCATGCTATTGCAGCATTATTAATTGCCAAAAAAGGGATAAAAGGCGAAATTATTGATATTGAGAAAAAGCCCATGAGACAACTCTATGATTATGTTGTTGATAATTATGCTGGAACCTATTCGTTCTCTAGTATTCATAACGTGAATGATATTTCTGAAATATTGAAAATAAATTCTGAAATACATAAGTTAATTTTTATCGAAAGTAATCAACTATATATATATTCGGTTACAGATTATTAAATTTAAAAAGATGAATTTAATCCCTTTTTACTTTTAAAATTTAAGGACTCAATTAGGAGAAATTTTTAGGATTAATCATAAAAAATAATATTATTCAAAGATTCATTCTTTTAAATTCAAAGTGGTATTTTAATTAAAAATAAGTTATAAAAAATATAGGTTAAAAAAATGGGAAAATTATCTAAAAAAGTGGCTATGATTGGAGCAGGTATGTCTAAGTTCGGCCAACGTTTCCCCGAAAAAAGAAATCCTGATTTATGGGTAGATGCATGGCTTGATGCTGTTAATAGAGTAGATAATGGCATAGAACCCAAAGATGTAGATGCACTTTATGTTGGGAACTATTCATCTGATTTATTCAACCACCAAGGACATCTTGGACCCCAAATGGCTAATTTGGTTGGCCTGACTCCAAAACCAGCACCAAGAATGGAGGGAGCATGTGCAAGTAGTGGAGTAGCACTTCGTCAAGCCATTTTAGGAATTGCTTCAGGAGCTCATGATGTAATTGCTGTATGCGGGGTTGAAACAATGACTGAAGTATCAACAACATTGGTTACTGATACCCTAGCGACCGCATCTGATAATATTTTTGAATATCCTGCAGGAGCAACATTCCCTGGATTATACGCCGCCATAGCATCAGCACATTTTGCAAAATATGGAACTACCTCTGAAGATTTAATGAGAGTCGGTATTAAAAATCATGAAAATGGAAAACAAAACCCTTATGCTCATATGCAACAATCAATTAAGGACATTATGGAAAGTAAAACAGCTAAATATAAAGAACAAGGAAGAGATGTCCCAGATTGGAAAGATGAATTCGATTTCCTAAGAAGTTCCTCAAATCCGATGATAGCATCTCCATTAAGGCTATTTGATTGTTCTTTGGTTACCGATGGTGCTGCATGTGTATTTTTAGCTTCTGAAGAGGTTGCAAAAAAATTTACCGATACTCCAATTTGGATCGAAGGTTCTGGACAAGGAAGTGCTGCTTTATCTCTTCATGATAGAGAAAATCTTACAAGTTTTATTGCTACCAAAGAAGCATCAAAAAAGGCTTATGAAATGGCTGGAATGGGTCCAAAAGATATTCAATTTGCTGAGGTTCATGATTGCTTTACTATTGCTGAGATTTTAGCGATTGAAGATTTAGGATTTTATGAAAAAGGGAAAGCAGTTGAGGCAATAAGAGCTGGTGAAACCAAAAGAGATGGTTCCTTGCCAATTAATGCTAGTGGAGGATTGAAATCTAAAGGACATCCCGTAGGAGCAACGGGTGCTGCAATGGCTGTAGAAATTTTCAAACAGATGAGGGGTATTGCAGAACGAAATCGTCAAATTAAAGATGTTCCTGAAGTTGGACTGATGCACAACCTCGGTGGTAGTGGAGGAACTTGTGTTGTCAATATATTTAAAAGATAAATGAGGGATAGTAAAATGTCAAAACCAGACCATGAATTTACGATTCAGAATTATTTGGAGGCAATCCAAAATAAGAAATTAATGGGTTCAAAATGTAAAGATTGTGGAAA
>JARRLT010000028.1:0-8910 GCA_037386725.1 Promethearchaeota archaeon | reverse complement strand
TTTTTTTCTTGTAATATAGTAAATTAAGCCAGGACAACAACAAGTTACAATTAAGATAAATAAAAGAATTTCATTGTAATCTTTTTGAGGTTCAACAATCTTTTTGCAATTCTGACAATATTTCATTTTAATTCAACACTTTTAAGCTGCTGGTTTAACCCCCCAATTATTACTATTACACATTGGGCAACTTTTCTTTTTTATGACGTAATAAATGACTCCAGGACAAATTCCAAGGCAGAGTAACACAATAAGAAAAGCCATACTTAGATCTTTTTTAGGTTCTACCATTTGCTTACAATTTAAGCAATATTTCATAGAATTTCACCAACTGTATTTTTTATAGAATTTTTGGTATATTTTACAATTACAAAAAGGATTATTTAATTTTTGATGACTTAACAAAATTAGCAATACAGCATACTCTTTTGGGACATTTTTTACGCAAAAATATTAAAAAATCAACCCAAAAGACAGATCATCGAGATCTCGCAGTTTAATGTCTGCGTTATCAAAACATCATTAATCACTATTTAAACTTCAAATTTTTCTACTTCGCAGTTTTATTTTTCCTTTAAATTAATCTATTATTTTGGCAATTTAAAAGCGAGATAAGGAATTAAAATGGCGATTTCAGATCCCTCAGATATGTTTGAGATATTACTAAAAGAAGGATATTCCGAAGAACAAATTTCTCAAGAACTCAACCATAAGTTCAAACAATTTCACGGATTCATTTCTAAGGAAGGAGCGCTCTTCCTTGTGGCTAAGGATTTAGGAATTGACTTGAAATCACCGAATGTGGATGAGAGTGTATATGAAGATATCGAACAAGAGATTGATTATGACGAATTTATCATCCCTATTAAGGATTTAAGTGAAGGAATGACCAATAACGTACTTTTAGGAAAGGTTTCTCGAATTTTCAAGATTAACGATTTCATTAGGAAGGACGGTTCACCTGGGCGAGTGGGATCGTTCTTACTTGCGGATAGGACAGGTCAAGTAAAAATTGTGGTATGGGATAATGATACTGAAATTATGCTCTCCGATATGTTTGAAATTGGGATTATACTTAGGGTAATTGGCGGATATTGCAAAAAGGGTCGAAACGAATATCTCGAGGTCCATCTGGGCAAAAAAGTAAAAATAATGCTTTCTCCAGAAGATATTGATGAACGAAAAAGAAAGGAGTTAGAAAATCTTCCTGTGAGTCTTAATGAAAAGGATAATAATACTTTTAGTATAAATGAAAAAGTAAAAATTCGAGATCTTTTTGAAAAAGAAGGCTATATTTCTTCAATAGTAGGACAAGTTCAAAATTTAGAGTTAAAAGAAATTAATAAAACAAATGGGGAAAAAACATTTCTACTAAAATTTTTACTTACTGATGAAACCAGTTCTATCAAATGTTTGATATGGAATATGAAAGCAATTGAAGTCTTACGAAAGATAAATAATGGAGATATTGTGGAAATTCAAAATGTATTGTTACGAATTAATACTTATACAAAAGAGAAAGAACTACATTTTACAAACAAAACCATGATAAATAAGTAAAGCATAAGGAATAAAACTTGACTAAAATTTTGTCGATGATTTAATTGATAGTAAATCATCGGGATCAATTTTAACTGCCTTCTGATAAAATTCAATTGCCCTATCATATTCTTCTTTATTCTTATATGCAACTCCTATACCATTCCAAGCATAAGTATCTTTTGGATCAATTTTTAATACCTTCTCGAAGCACTCAATTGCTTTATTATATCACTTTTTCATAAAAATAATATAGAAAAAATCCAAAAATAGCAATTTGCTAATGAATTAACAAATTAAATTTTTACTTATTTAATATTTAAGAAGATTATCTCTTTGAAAATCAAAAAACTTGCTAACTATATAATTTTTTATTGAATCGTTTTCGATTTTTAAAATAATTATTTTAGTTCAATAGGGTGTATCAATGTTAGAAGAAGTAAAAGAAGATAAGAAACCAGTTAAATTATATATTAAGATTTTAATCTCATTTTTTATTTATACATTAATTTACAAGTATTCTGAATATTTTCTATTACTAATTTTATTGATTATTTCAATTATTTATGAAATCTTCAATATTTTTTCTATTCTTTTATTCTTTTTTACGATCTTAATTTTCTTTTTCTTTTACATATTTTATTTAGAAAATAAGTTATTAAAATTCTTGTTTAATAAAATTCAAACAAAACAAATTAAGAGATCTCAATATCTTAAACATCAAAAAAAGAATGATGAAATTAAATTTGATGATTTTAAAGATTTAAATAAATTTATTCATCTCGAACTTATTGAAACCTTCAATTTATTAGAAAACTATTTGGAGATTGAAGAAAACTATTTTCTTCGTTTTTTAACAGAAAAAATAGAATGTTCATATAGTAAAATTCTTTTCAAATATTATCTCTTCTACATACTTTCATCTTTCTTTTATATTATTTTTATATTTATTCAAGATTTTTTATATTTCTTTGCTATATCCCTTATTTTCCTAATAGCATATAAGCGATTATCTAATCAAAATCAATTTATTTCAGATTGTAACACATTCCATTACAGGAAAAGTAAGAAATTCCTTTTGGTTTATCAAAAGATATTAATTATCTTATTTAATAATTCGATTATCGCAAGTTTACCCGATTTTCCATTACTTAAGAAAATGATTTCTGAATTTAATGAAAGATTAGAATATTTTAAAAAAGTAATTAAGTCGTCTACTCAAATACTTCAGAACCTCCATCTTATTTCCATATTAACTATTTTAATATCTATAATATCTTTAATTTTTCAGATTTTTCCAATAATTATTCCTTTCAAAATGAACCCATTTAACTTAATTTCAATTATATTAATCCCAATCTTTATATACTCTTACTATATATCTCCTATTTTAAAAAAGATAAAAATTTCTGAAAGAACTAAGGATCGCAAATTAAAAGAAGAAAAATTGATAAGATCTAATAAAATGATTCAAATCACATTGAAAGAAATTAAAAAATCTAATAATTTTAATTAATAAATAATAGCCGATGATGCTTTTTCTCTTTATATATCTCTATATTTCAATTATTAGTTTTTACGATTTAAGGTCATAAAGGTTATATTTTTTCTTTAAATATACATACCCCTTCCTCTTTGTAAAACCTAATTTAAACTGAAAAAATTATGATAAGTCAAATACCACAAGTGTTATATAAGAATAGAATTGCCGATATATTAGAAAAGATTCGGCAGAATTATGGATTTCTTACTCGGAAAGGCTATATTTATGGAATCATGGCAATCGACCAAGATGCGAAAATCATTGCGGTCGATCCCCGATTTGATCGAACCCTCAATTATTGGGACCTCAGTTCCATCGGTGCCGCGCTTCACAGCATCGCCCGTCAAGGTCAAGAGTTTTTCGACGCCAATTGCTTGGATAGGGCTTCCATCATTTACAATAACATGCGATTGTTTGTAAAATCGGTGCTTAGCGTAAATATCAACCGAGACGGAAATGCAGGCGAGAAAAGGGAAGTAATTATCATTCTCTTAAGCGATAATGATGTGAATATTGGGGTAGCAGTTCTCCAAATGGAACGATACGCCGAAAAATTACGGGAAGAAATCGAGTCCAGCGGCTCTATAACTAATATGATGAAAATGAACGAAAAGGAACTCAAAAAACACATTCAAGAGTTAAAAAAGGAAGTGTTTGGAAGTAAAATCAGCCAATCCACATAGGTTTAGGTGATCAATGAGAATAATGATAGCAAATAAAGAGTATTTTGGGAATGGATCGCATTTACTCCAACTCAAAATTGTGTATTGGGGACCTGGGGAATCCGGAAAAACCACCAACTTTTATCGCCTTAAGGAACAATTTTATGAAGAGAGGATTACCGAAGGATACTCCATCCAAACCACAAGCGGAAGGACCCTATGGCACGATTCCCTATTTCTTTCCTTTAATTTTAACTTGAATGGAATGTTATATTATGTAGTTTGCCAGATTATCACATGCACGGGGCAAGAACGGTTCTTATCAACAAGAGAATATGTACTCAACACTGCTGACGGAGCTGTGTTTATCGGAGATTCAGATCCCTCAAAATTGGAAGATAATAGAAGAAGCTTTCGAGAATTACTGAGTTTTGCCAACAAACGAAATATTCCCTATATTATCCAACTTAACAAGCAAGATCTTAAAAACTCCGTTTCCATTGAGGAATTTAAAAAAGCATTGGATTTACCCTTACAAGAAAGATTCCCCGATGGTACCTATGTTGTATATCCTGCATGTGCGCTCACCGGGAAAAATGTAGTGGAATGCTTCCAAGACCTTACTATCTCGATTTTAACCACTCATTTTAGTGTATTACTATAAAAATTATTATAACAATTAAACAACTGAAGGTGAAAATATAAAAAATGGATACAGCCATGGATTTTATCCAACCCGAATTTTTAAATATACTTTTTTTCCAGCAAAAGAACTTGGTGATTTTTCCTTACATCGATAAAGAATACTTGAGAGCCTTAGAACTCTTTACAGATGGATATACGTCAATTGATTTTACCGAAGACCAGATGGGAAATCCTTCACGCATATTAGCCTCGGAAACGTATGGCCCTTACGCTCACGAGCGCAACTTTTACATTGTAAGCGGATTAAAAAGAGTTACTCTAAAAAAAGTATTAAAGGAAAATAATGCCCGTGTCATCCTTCAAACCAATGAAAATGTGAAAGATTTGGCAAATGGCTCTGAAAAATACATTTTTTACAACAAAAAAACCAAGAAATTCCTTAATTTAGGCTTAAGCGAGAAGGATCTTGAATTCGAAACTCAGTTGATCCTAAACTCCAAAAGTCAAGAAATGTTACAGGATAAAATCCATCAAATCAAAATTGCAGGATCCAGAATCTTTCAAGAACTAAATGAATTCAATAAGGATATCAACTTAGAGAAAATCTTACATACCATTGATAGAAGATATTGGGATAAGATTTTCCAATTTGTAGAGAATTTTTATGAAATTGAGATTCCTCAAGAAGTCCAAAAGAAGTTAGAAAATTATGGAGAAGTAGTGAAACAAGACTTTCCCTTGCTTGATTTTTCGGATGAATATGAGCAAATCGTTTCCATAAATCATCAACTAGGATCTTTATTCATTCAACACCTGCATGAGTGGAGGCAAAAGCATGTGAATCCGAGCAACCTTGACATCAAACAACTTTTCCATCCAAATCAACTATATAATTATCTTAGAAAGCGTCATTGGAAGGATGGGGTTTCGAAAGATTTTATTGAAGATTATATAATAGATTGTCAATCAAATCATCTCTTAAATGAATCAGATGTTTCCGATCTTGAGCATATTCTTACTGTCTTAGGGCTTAATGCTAAAATGATTTCTAAATTAATCTCGAATGTAAATCATGTAAATATAAAGGATGTGGTTCAAGAGGAAGAAATTTTAGTTAAATCTGAGAGGGATATTTCTAAATTAATTATTGATCCTCCGAAATCTCAGAAGTCCTACAAAGAAGATAAATCCATCATTAAAGTTTCTGAATCTATTCCTAGTATTGAAGATTTTTCTAAATTTAAAAAATGGCTCTTAAAAAAGCTAAATTGCTTGGATATAAAATTAAAAACAAGATCGAGTTAATGATTGTTTATAGAGAGTTTATTAATGAACATAAAAAGAGGAATAAGTCCCAAATCTATCCCTAACTAAAAAATATAGTTTCATTGACATCTCGGTATCTTATCTAGCGTTGAAAGATCAAAAATTTGGATTAAATATTTATTTCCAATAATCTTAATCATTAAATTAATGGAAATATCTTAAATTTTCAAGTAATTGATTTTGGAGTGTTATTGAATAAAGAGATCACTAAAATTGAATCGAAAAAAGGATTAGAGATTACTTAATTTAGAGTAAATAGATAATTTTTTCTGGAATTTATCAAACATATCAATATTTTCTTTAGCAACCTTTAATTGACCTTTTCTATATGCATCTTCGAAAATTTTTCCTACAATTTTGCATACATTTTTTATCTCTTTTTCTTTAGCATCATCTTTTGTTTTATAGAAGATTACAGAATCATTTTTAAGACATTGAGCGAAATTAAAGTTTTCATTATTAAATTTAATTAATTTCTTTATTTTCTTTTCTTTTATTTGTTCTGAAATAATATTTTGTATCTTTGTTAGCAGAGGGTTTTCTAAATCGGGAGCAATGTAATCGAAATTCGGATCTTCCTTGTTAGGCTTTATAAAATGAACAAAAGGTTCTCCCTTTTTCGAAAAAATCCAAAATTCATCAATTAATGCAGACATTCATCACAACTTATTTATTTATTTGGAAGATTCCATTAAAATTGTGGTATATGTTTTATGAACTAACTTAATAATGATAAATACGAATAGACCACCAAATAAGTATACAAGAGGGGTCATAATTATAATTAACTCCGTAAGAGCAAGGAACTGGAATATTATGTTTAACACGTAACCAGCTAAAAAGATTATAATTAACGCTTCTCGTAATAACCATTTCCGCGTTATCTTACTCGCTGGAAATAACTTTTTTATCTTTCTTATTAAAATGAGACTATATATGAAAAAGATTATTCCGCCAATTGAACAGATTATATTCAAGTAGAATTCGAAACCGAAACTCATAAGATATACCTATTAAGAAATGTAATAAATTTGTAATAATATAAAACAGCCACTTTATAAAAATCTTAAGCTTATACTATGAAACTGTGAATAATTCCGTAAAAAGTTCATAACCTTTTTAAAGGGAATAGCATATTTTTTTAACAAAATAATCTAAATTGCATGTTTAATGAGTATTATATTAATTCCCGAAAAAGTAATATATTTTTGCACTGTAATTTATTTCAAACTTTTGAAAGTATTTTTCTTGTTCTTCATTATCTAAGTAATATTGAATTGCTTGAAATCCGCTATCATTAGATATATTGCAAGCGGATTAAAAAGAATTCTTTTAATGTTATGATACCTAAAATCTAATTTAAATTTTGATTTTAACGTAATTATTAATTTTATTCTTCAAATTATTTTGTTTTTCTTCAGAACCCATTTATCAACTGTAAAGGTGTAATTTTGTCCGATTTCTAAATCTTTATCCTCAATGTAGTGCATAGTAGACTTGGGAATCCATGCTTCACTATTTTCTGCAAATTGTAAAAAAATCGCTTTTTTTGTAATTCGCTGAACGGTTGCGCTTATAGTCATTATTTCACTCTCATCTCCAATCTTACCTTGAGAAATACTTTCCGAGGGTTGAGGTTCGGGAGGATAACGTTCCTCGGTTATATGTAATTTCCTTTTTTCGGGAGGATTTTGAATTGTTTTATTAGAATTACTTTCAGTTTCAGGAGTAAAATCATCAGAAGATTCGGTGTTATCTAAACCATTTTGGTACTCCGAAATGGTAGAAAACTCGATTTTTTCGTTAAGGATATGGTCCAAAAGCCTTCGGAACACTTCAATTTGGGCAATGGATAGCATCTTGGAATAGTCCCCGATATTAATCCACAGTCGCTCTTGGTCGCCATCTTGCCATTTAAATGATATTTGAGTTTGCAACTCTTTATAAGAATGATATGTGGACCACGAGGAAAGTTCTTTATTCAATACTTTGAGGATCATTACCATCTCTTCCAATGTAAGTTTGATAGTTTTTCCTTCTCCTTTTGAGGTTTTTTCCCAGTTGCCATCTGGTTTTTTCTTAATACACCTAAGGAAGATAAAGGGTTCTTTTTTCGAGGAACTCTGAATAGTCAGTCCTGTTTTATTTCCAAAAAAGCTCTTATTATGTTTATTTACCATATCGAATATATTGGAATTAGAATATTTAAAGGAAAATTATCCTCTTTTTATTAAGATCTCATCTTATTTTTGGAATCTTTACTTAAAAAATAATATAGTAATTTTTCTATTTTATTTTTACGAAATTTTCCATTCCTTCTATTTTAATATAATTTTTACCAAATTTTTTCGTAGTAACTTTCTCTTTCTTTATAAAATGTAACTCAATTAAGACTTCATCCCAATCTAATATAACAAAATCTCCTGTTGATTCAAGATATTCAACTATATCTTCTCTATGCATATCTGCTATATCCATACTTTTTCACCACCTTACAATTATTCATTGGGAACTCAAATTAAATTAATACACTTAATAAATAGTACCTGGTTTTCATTTTAATATTTCTCTAAGATCTTCTTGAATAACCTCCTTCGATGTAATCAACCCACTTATAATTCGCTTGGGAAAAAGATCATCTTTTACATGATAGATGACCGCAGAAGGAGTTACCTTCAATTCATCACAAATTAAACTATAATTTAGGTTCGGAGAGTCCATCATTAACAAAGCAAGAGTGCATGTTACAGCCGAAATGACTCATTCTTTTATCATCATTTTAGGTAAAATGTATTCTAAAAGTTTATCCGATATCACCATAAACTCTTGAGGAAGATCGAATTCACGCTTTATCTTTTTAACATGCTTTCGGATTAAGTCTTTTTTATTACGCTTTGAATAGTTCGGAATATAAAAGTAAAATTTTTTTACCATCTGAAAAAAAGTATATCTATCCAAGTGTAAGGTATGAATGATTTGATTTGATGAAATTGGAACTCCTTTAGCTCTTAGAGTCATATACGTAAACGAGGGCATAATTTTATAATGCCTATCATAAAGTCTGGAATTAGGGAGTTTCTTTTTTGACTCGTAGAATTCTATTGAAAGTTGCTCCCGATAGTCCCGATAAAATTCATCCATGTCAAGGCGTAATAGATCAAAGATAACCCAAAATGAATATAAATGGACTTTTTT
>JARRLT010000027.1:0-16857 GCA_037386725.1 Promethearchaeota archaeon | reverse complement strand
ATATTAGGTGATAATGAATTTTTCCCAAAAATTTCAACTTTTTAAGAGATTTCAACAGGAAGATGGAATCTCTTATATTATTGAATACTATGGAAAATTATCCTGATGGAATGACCTATTACGATCTCCAACAATTTGGTAATGTCCCTCATTCTAAAATATATAGAATTATGAAAAAAATGGAACAAGAAGGATATTTAAGAAAGGAAGAAATCGTAGAAATAGGGCGTCCAAAACATTTGTATTTTACCACAGAAAAAGGTCTTAAATATAAAGAATCCATTCGTCAAGAAGTAAGGAGATATCTTAAATTTGCTCGGATTCGTCAACTTCAGCCTGACTTCGACTATGAGAATAAAATACTTAGAGCCACATTAGAAGTGTGGTCAAGTAACAAAAATTGAAATGTTCTATTAAGAATGGTGAGAAAAACTTATGAATTCATGGCGAATGATAATTAAATATTGGTTTAAATCAAGAAGAAATTTCATGTTAGCTTTTATTTTTCAAATAATATCAGTGGTTTCAGCCCTAATTATTCCAATATTAATTGGTCTATTAGTAGGGAGTTTAGATTTATCAGGTGGAACAAATGTACATATTTTAATAACGTATTTGATTGGAGTTTTAATTTTAGGGTACATTTCATATTTTTTTAATAAAAGAGGAAGATTGAAAAGTGCTGAAGTCTCTTCTCGAGCTTTATATGCATTAAGAAAAGATATAAATGCGGCAATTAATCAACAATCTTTTTCATATTTTGATAAGAATGAGACAGGACAATTAGTTGCACGAGCTACAAGTGATGTAAATCAGACACAAATGATTTTTGGTTTTGGATTAGCGGTAGGTGCTCAAGCATTTATTACATTAATAGGTGCCATAATTGGAGTTTTAATAATAGAACCAATATTATCTTTAATCTTTTTCGCAATAATTCCTACCTCCATCATACTTATGCTACTTGTAGTTAAAAAATTACGTCCAATTTATATTGATACTCGAAATGCTTTTGGAAGTTTAACTAATACAATTCGTGAAAATATTGTAGGAGCAGATGTAGTCAGAAATTTTTCTAAACAAGAAAAAGAGAATGAAAAATTTAAAAAGAACAATAAATGGTTTTATAATGCGAGTGTGAAATCTGTGATTTATAATTCATTATTGTTTCCCATAAATATTGCCTTAATAGGGATCTTAACAACAATTATTTTACTTGCTGGAGGATTTTTAGTGATAAATAATGCTCCTGGAATGAACATTTCCATCTTAATTTCATTGATTTCATATGTTGGAATGATAAACTTCCCATTAATGATATTTGGTCAAATTATGCTATTTTACATTCAAGCGGATGCTGCTTTGACAAGAATAAGAGAAGTTTTAGATTCCTCTCCTGATGTTATAGAAGATTCTAATCCAATTTCTGCTAAAAACATTAATGGAAATATTATATTTAAAAATGTATCTTTTGGATATTTGAAAAGTAATAAAATTTTAAAGAATATCTCTTTTGAAGTAAAATCGGGTAAAAAATTGGCAATTATTGGGACTACTGGATCAGGAAAATCAACAATAATAAATCTTCTTCCCAGATTTTATGACATTAATGAAGGTACAATTTATATTGATGGTATAGACATAAAGAAATATGTATTAAAAGATCTCAGACAAAACATTGGAATCGTAAGCCAAGAAACATTCCTATTCAATAAATCCATTCGTGATAATATCGCTTATGGGAAAGAAGATGCTCCTCTTGAAGAGATTATCCAAGCAGCGAAAAATGCAAATCTAAATAAGTTCATCGAGTCTCTCCCTGAAAAATATGATACAATGGTTGGAGAAAGAGGAACACGCTTGTCTGGAGGTCAAAAACAGAGGCTTTCCATAGCAAGAGCTCTTATTATTAATCCAAAGATTTTAATCTTGGATGATTCAACCTCAAGTGTTGATGTTGAGACAGAATACAAAATCCAAGAAGCATTGGAAAAAATTATGACCAATACAACTACCTTTATCATTACACAACGAATATCTACTATAAGAAAAGCTGATGAAATTCTTGTTTTAGATAAAGGAAGGGTCGTGGGACTTGGAACTCATAATGAGCTAATAGAATCTAATGTATTGTACAAGCAAATTTATCAAACACTTTTCAAAAAGCAAAAACAATTAGGATATCAAGAAAATCAAACGTTATACACCATGGAAGAAAATCAATCATCTGAGCGAGGTAATATATAATGAGTTCAAATTCGACGAAAAAATAGACTAATGAACCACAAATTAGAGGTCCATCAATGGGGCATCATAGAGGACCAGCAACATTATTTGGAGAAAAAGCACAGACTAAAAGGAGCAGAGGAAAACTTTGGAGATGGCTTTTTTCGTTTATATCAAAGAATAAATGGTCTTTCATTTTTTATTTCATCGTTTTATTAATAGGTACTATAATTAGTTCTATAAGTCCCATATTTACTAAACTTATAATCGATAATGGAATAGGAATGAATGATTTCCATATACTATTAATATTAACCCTTATATATACTGGACTACTTCTCTTAATGGGAGTAACTCAATATATATCTCAATATGGAATGGGGAAGATTTCTCAAATAGTTGTTTTTGATATACGAAATCAACTATTCTCACAATTACAGAAAATGAGTATGACCTATTTTGATAAACATTTAAGTGGGGATATTATATCAAGAACCACGAACGATGTTGATCAACTGAATACCTTAGTAGGAGGGCAATTTGCTCAAATAATAACATCCATCGTTTCGATTAGTTTTACAATTGTAATTATGTATGTTTTAAATCCTATTTTGGCAACGGTTAGTCTTGTTGTATTTCCTGATTTTTTTACATTAGCGAGATGGTTTCATAAAAAAGTAGCTGGTGCGTTTAGAGAAACGAGAAAAACGATAAGTAAAGTAACATCTTCAATACAAGAGAATATTGCAGGAGTTAAGGTTGTTCAAGCGTACGGAAAAGAGGAAAGAGCAGATTCTGAGTTTGACAGAGCAAATAAAGCAGATTACAAAGCAGGATATAAAGCTAGAAGTATTTTTGCTTCATTTTTTCCTCTTGTCAATTATATAACGAACATTTTAACTGTATCAATCTTGGTTTTTGGTGGATTTCTTAGTTTAGGACATGTGACATTTTTTGGAATAGCAGTCACTGTTGGAGTTCTAGCCGCATATATAAGCACTTTATCACAATTCTTTAGACCTTTTATGAATTTAACCCAGATCCAACAAATAATAGAATCAGCTATGGCTGCTGCTGATAGGATCTATGGATTATTAGTAGAAACAGTTGAAATTCCAGATTCTAAAAATACTGTACCAAAAAATCAGGGGAAATTTAAAAAGATAAAAGTTAAAAAATCGACCTATAATAAAGAAAATAAAGAGATTATAGAAGAAACTCCAAAAATACAATTTTCTGATAATGAATCCAATAATTCAGCATTTTTACAAATAAGAGAACGTATGAGAGAAGCATTAAATGACTTTCCAGAACCCTATAAAACATATATTAAAGAAAATATAGAACACATCCCAGAGCAAATTAGAAAGGAGTTATTTATTAACTTAATGGGAAAAAACCCCGAGGAAGTTCCTAAAGTAATAGATAAAATATTAGCAGAACATGGATATGCGATTAAGGGAACTGAAATGGCTAAGAAACATCCAAATTACAAAACTGTATTTTAAGGGTTTGAGGGTTCTAACGATAAGAAAAGTTTACCACCATTTCAAATAGATGATAACATGATTATGGGAATGGCAAAACAACTTGAAAAAATGTTAAAAGCTCAAACACAAATATCTCAATCATCAGGTATGGGAGGTGATAGTTCTTCTATGGGTGGTATGGGGGGAGGAGGTTCGAGCAAATCAAATGTTCAATCTCACCAAATTGCTAAAATGATGGCAACAACACCTATTTCTCAAAGTATTTTTAAACAATTTCCAAAAATTGTTAAAGATGCAATAAAGGAACAGAAAACATTAATTGAACATGAAAAGTCAAAAGGTTTTGTTTTGAATAAAGTTAATTTGCATATAACTCCAGGCAAAACCGTAGCAATTGTTGGTGAAACAGGAGCAGGGAAAACCACAATGATTAAACTCCTCTCACGCTATTATGATGTGAACGTTGGAAGCATAAAAATAGATAATGTCGATATACGTAATGTGAAAAAGAAAGATCTTAGAAATCAGATTGGATTAGTTCCTCAAGATTCATTTATTTTTACAGGAACAATTAAAGAAAATCTTTTATATGCTTATGATGAAATTAATGATGAAATTGAGAATAGAATGATTGAGATTTCCAAATTTTTAGGCCTTCATAACTTTATTGAGACACTACCCGATAAATATGAGACATATCTTATGGAAATGGGATCAAATATCTCAATAGGCCAACGTCAATTAATAGCTTTCGCTCGAGCTCTTATAACAGATCCAAAAATATTAATTTTGGACGAAGCTACTTCTTCCGTTGATCCATATACAGAATCATTAATCCAAGATGCCCTTGATAAAGCAAGAAAAGGACGAACTACAATTATAATTGCACATAGGCTTTCAACGATTAAAAATGCAGATCATATTTTCGTAATTGGAAAGGAGAAAAGAGGTATTATTGAAGAAGGCACTCATGAAGAACTTATTCAATTAAATGGAAAATATAAGACACTTCTTGAAATGCAGTATAAAGATATATAAAAAGCAATAAAAAGTATCCTTTGAATTTTATTCTAACTTTTTTATTTATTATTCTTTTTTTGATTTTAAATATTGGCATATCTTTAGAATTGAACTAATCTAAAAGAGTGTAATATCTCTAATCATATTGTAACCAATATTTAAGAGATTTTAATGTGTTAAAATAAACTAATATTGTTAATTTAGGACAAGATTAATCTAGTTTTTAGTTCTATTTGCTATAATTGCGGCCGAAACACCCGCTCCAAACCCATTATCAATATTTACAACTAGAAGTCCTGGAGAACATGATTGAAGCATTGTAGTTAAGGCACCCTTTCCTTTTTCTCCTATTCCATAACCACTAGAAACTGGAACTCCTATTACGGGAACATCTACTAAAGCAGAGACAACTCCAGGTAATGTTCCTTCCATTCCAGCACAAACAATAATTACTTGAACACCTTTCTTTACCATTTCACTTAAAGGACCGAAAATCCTATGGATACCAGCTATTCCTACATCATAACTAGTTATAACTTTACATCCCATCGCCTGAGAAATAACCTTCGCTTCCTCCGCAATTGAAATATCAGAACTTCCGGCTGTAATTATCCCGACTATTCCATTTTGCTTAGAAAAATTAAATGATTTTTCTTTTAAAATAATAATTTTGCCTAATTCATTTACTTCAATTATATAATCTCGTCGTCTAAACTTATCCAAAATCTCTTTATGTTGTATTTCCGTATATTTTGAAATTATTGCATATTTACTCTTATCGAGTAACTTTTGTATAATTTTTAGCAAAATCTCAACTGATTTGTTTTGAGCAAAAACAACCTCTGGTACTCCCGTTCTAGTTTTACGGAAAATATCGAGTTTGGCCAGATTTCCAACATTTTCGATTAAATCTGCCTTTAATAAACGAGTTGCTTCTTCCCGATTAATTTCCTTTTTAAGCAGTTTATCCAATATTTCTTCTATCTCATCCATTTTTTATCGTTACCCGAAAAGTTTAGCTATCTTTACTATAATAGGAATTAAAAATTTAAAGATTTTAATAATCCACTTATTTACAAAAATACTTAATATGTTATAGATATATCCTTGAACTCCAAAATAATTCTGAGTTAATGAAGATTCTCCATTCAGGAGATTTGGTTTAAGGATTTCACCATTTAAATTTGGAGGTTTTCCATAGGATTTAACAGTGTTCCAATTTGTATCATTGAATTCAAATTCTCGCCAAGAATTAGATTTTAAAATTTCTTTATCAAAACATTTCCATGATTTATCGCTGATTATCTCTTCCACTTCACCATCATTATATTGTAGTTGAGAGAAAATATTAAAAGCTCCTTTATATCCGTCATAGTTAGTAGCTTCTACAGCGATAATATTTTTTCCAATTATTAATTTCCCAGTAATATCAAACGTCTTAACTCTTAATAAGATTGGTAATAGAGATAGAGACATACGACCTAAAATATCTCCAATAAATACGTTATTAACATATATTTTCATATGATTACACACTAAACCTTGAAGAATTGCCTTCTTAACTGGTTTATTTATATTTATTATTTTACGGAAATAACGTGGTTTCTTTGGGCAATTTTTTTCTCTAACCCATATCCATTCAGAGGGTAAAAATGGATTTTTAAATCCTATTCCCATCCTAAGTTGTCTAATTTTTTTAGTATAAGCATTAATTACTTGATCAAATAATCTTAAATTCTCATTCAGACATTGTGGTTTTGCTGCTCTTAACCATAATATTTCATATTTCTCTTTAAGGTCTTTAAATTTTATTTTCATCAAGTCAAGATCTTCAATTACCGATTTTCGTTCCTTTAAACTTAAATTAGTATTTTTCAGCATTTCTGAAACTTTTATGGAATTTTCAACTTTTTCACCATGTACTTGTGCTAATTGGGCTCCAAATTCAAGATATTCAAGATTTTTATCCTCAAATTTGGTGTGAGGTTGTATTTCGTTGTAAATTTTTAAACATCTACTTGCCAATTCTTTTATAGTATTATAGTTTTTATTGGCAGGCTTAAATTTAAGAGAAGAAAATGGGTGTTTTAAAAGATCGGTGTAAAATAAAGGAGGAAGTAAAATTGCAAACCTGTAGGTGAGAAGTACTATTCTATTTAAGCTTAAAAGGAATTCAGTGAATTTTTCTAAATCTTTCTTTGTAAATCCATAAAAGAGAAAACCAAATTCTTTTTTAAAGTCAGGATAATTAAACATATTTACATTCCAAGATTTTCCCGCAGTTAGGATTGCTCCAAAAATCTCATTTTCACGAAGTGAGAAGTATCGTTGATCCCCCCATGTTGAAGTTAAAACCCCTAAACACCCTTGATTTCTAAAATTATATGCTTTATTGATTAAATTAATTATATTTTTACTTGCATTTATATTATCTGGAAAGTTTCTGTTCCAATTTAACATTGCGGGACTCACAATAACTTTGAATCCAGTTTCAAATAAATTTTCTAATCTATTAAATTTCTTTTTAGGAGAATAATTCCAGTACATCATTATAATATCTTTATTCAAATGTTCAAGAATGTATTTATCTTTTCTTACAATATCATCATACATTATCATTTGGTCATTTCCATAATTTTTAACAATCCAATACATTTTTTCATAGAATTCTGTAATAGCTTTACTTTTACTTATTTTCTCAATTAAATCTTTTGAATTATATTTACCCAAATCAAAACTTTCATCACAACCTATATGAAAGTAGGAAGTAGAAAAACACTCACTTATTTCAGAGATGTAATCTTCTAAGAAATTAAAAATCTCTTGATTGGAAATATCTAAACATTGAGCACTTGGAAATTCTCCTAGATCTCTATACTTTTGATGTTGTAAAATATTATCTACGTGACCAAGACATTCAAAAATGGGAACTAATTCTACATAATGATTTTTAGCAAACAAATCAAGTTCTTTTATATCCATAGATGTAAGCGCTCCTCGATTCTTTCCTATTAAAGGGTGTTTTGGGTGATAAAAGACATCTTCAATGTATAAACAGTAAAAATTCAACTTATAATGACTGATTATTCGAATATAACGTTTAGCATTCTCTAATGTAAAAATTTGACCTCGAGAAATATCTTGGGCGATTCCTCTGATCTTGAAATCGGGTTTATCTCGTATCTTAATTTCTGGGAGAATAATATAATCAATATTCTGGATTTCTTGGGTTAGGTAAAAATTCTTGCACATCTGTATTAATGTTTGAATCCCATAAAATAACCCTTTATCAGATAGACTATATATTATAACCTTAGAATTAGATATCTCCAAATTATAGGACTCCTTATTACTGGAATTTAGTAAATCTTCTTGCTTATATTCTTCTAAAAATTCAAAGTTGAAATTATTTTGATTTTTTTTGAATAGAGAGAGATTAGTAAATTCATTAATGGATTTGAGGAGGTTATTATGTAAATTTAGAGAATCTGATACATTAATAAAAGAAATTTTAGAATTGGAATCTAAACGAAATCCTTTACCATGATTAATCATATTTACTTCGTGCGGATTTGGTATTAAAACATAAGAAGTGGTTTGCTCTATATTTACTTCTTTTAACCCTTCAATAACCATAATTTTTAATTCTTTATTCATTTTTTAAACACCTAATTTCTATTTCTAAGATTCCCTATCATA
The DNA here is from genome assembly GCA_037386725.1 of Promethearchaeota archaeon. Taxonomy (GTDB): domain Archaea; phylum Asgardarchaeota; class Lokiarchaeia; order Sigyniarchaeales; family SOKP01; genus JARRLT01. Next base: position 8,422 of record JARRLT010000027.1, on the reverse strand, counting down.
GTCCAACTTAAACCATTTAAGTATTTAAAATTTAATGAAAAAGGTACTTAAGCTTTATTTTTTATTTTTATGGAGACAAAGAATCTAGAAAAATTAACACAAAATTTTATTCTCATTGATGTATTAATTTGTAATACCGTAAATTAACTACAAACTAACAATAAATCTAAAGAGATGAAATTTGATGTTTAAATATAAGTCTTACAAGGATGTAGATTTAAAAGGAAAGAAGATATTGATCAGGCCGGATATCAATAGCAACATTGATTTAGAGAACAATTCTATAAGGGAATCACCTCGAATTGAAGCTTTAGGAGAAGCATTAAAAGAATTAAAAGATAGTGCCATAGTAGTAATGGCTCATCAATCACGACCAGGGAGTAAAGATTTCACATCCCTTAGTTTACACGCTGAGGAATTAAAAAAGTATGTAGATATGCCCGTAAAATTTGTTGATGATATTTTTGGAGAAAAGGCAGTTCAAGCAATTAAGGATCTTAAGATTGGTGAGGTTTTAGTATTAGATAATGTAAGAAAATGGGATACAGAAAATAAGCAATTTGATGACTTTTCAAAGGCAGAACAAACTGAAATGATTCAAACTCTTGCTCCTCTATTCGATTATTTTATCGCTGATGCTTTTGGTGCTGCCCACAGAGCTCAACCTTCAATTATTGGATGGCCAACTCTAATAGCTGGTCCCACAGTAGTAAAAGAATTCGAATATATGACTAAATTGTTAGAGAGTCCAGAGCGTCCAATGACAATGCTCATTGGAGGAGCTAAGGCGATTGACAAATATAAAGCTATGAAATACAATTTGGATAATGATAGGTTAGATAATGCTTTATGTGCTGGTTTGACTGCTGTCTTAATCATGGAAGCAATTGGTATTCCTACAGGGGAACCAAATAAAAAGGTAATTGCTGATGATCTTGCTAAAGCTAAAGATGAAATCAAAGAAGTATATGAAAAATATAAAGATCAAATATTCTTACCAAATGATCTAGTTATCGAAGAAAATGGCAAGAGAAAAATATTAAAAATTGATGAATTAGCAGAATATAATGAAGTTACTGGAGACATTGGAAAGAAAACTTCTTCGGAATTTGAAAAAGTAATTATGAATAGTAAAACCATTGTTGCTAATGGCCCTCCTGGAATTTTTGAAAAGGAAGTATTCCGTAAGGGGACAAAAGAAATGGCAGCTGCTATGGCAAAAGCAACAAAGAAAAATGATGCTTTAACCGTTATTGGGGGCGGAGAAATGGGTACAGCAGCAGAAATGTTTGGATATTCCAATAAAATCTCATTTATATCCACTGGTGGTGGAGCAATGCTTGAAATATTATCTGGAAAAGACGTTCCACTAGTGAAAGCATTACGAGAAAAGCAGCCTTAAGTTAATAACCTTAGTTATTAAAATTTTTTTATTCTTTTTATTTTAAATATTTATGAACCAATTAAATTTGAAATATTAAACTTCAGATATTTTACTTTAGTAATTTTATTTTTAGAAGAGTTTTTAAAATCAAATAAATATCTTTAAATCTTAAGATAAGTAAAAAGTAATCTTAATTTTATGAAAAGAAAAAAATATTCAAACTTATAAACCATATAACATAGATTTATGTTAAGGTATAAAGATCTTGATGAGCTTAGACAAAAAATTATCTAAACGAATAAACATATTGTTAATACTATAAATATTTGGTTATTCTTTTTAATGGTTGCATTCATAATTTAATTTATGATTCATTCAGTTTTAATCGCCAATCGTGGAGAAATTGCTGTTCGAATTATTCGTGCATGTCGAATGAATGATATAAAAACAATAGTAATATGCTCTCGGGATGACGAAAATTCGCTACATGTGAAAATGGGAGATGAAGTTTATTGTCTTGGAGATGGCTCTATCAGAGAAACGTATTTAAATATTCCTAAAATTATTTCTATATTAAAACGTTCTAAAGCTGAAGCTGTACATCCAGGCTATGGTTTTTTAAGTGAAAATCCCGAGTTTGCACGCAAAGTTATTGAAAATAATAGAATTTTTATTGGACCAAGTCCAGATACTATTGAATTTTTAGGAAATAAGGTTAAAGCAAAGCAACACGCGCGTGTTTTAGGAGTACCTGTAGTTCCTGGTTCAGAAGGGGTAGTTACAACTTATTCAGAGGCTAAAGAAGTAGCTCAAGAAATTGGTTACCCCTTAAATATTAAATCCGTTTATGGAGGTGGAGGGCTTGGAATGAAATTAGTTACTTCAGAGGAAGATCTTGAATCATCTTTAATCGAATGTCAGGAAACATCTCTCCAATTTTTCGGTCGGAAAGAAGTTTTTATTGAAAAATTTATCTCTAAACCAAGACATATTGAAATACAATTTATTGGTGATAATTTTGGACATATCATCCATCTTGGAGATCGAGAATGTTCGATTCAACGTTCAAATCAAAAATTAATAGAAGAAGCTCCCTCATTTTTACCTCGAGATTATATTAATTCATTAGGAGAAAAAGTCTGCCAATTTGCAAAATCTTTAAATTATTCTAATGCAGGTACGGCAGAATTTCTCTGGAAAGACAATAATCTTTACTTTAATGAAGTTAATCCTAGAATTCAAGTGGAACATCCTGTTACGGAAAAAGTAACTGGTATAGATATAGTAAATGAACAACTGAGGATAGCTTCCAATTTACCTCTTTCATATCAACAAAAAGATCTTTCATTTAATGGTCATGCAATAGAATTTCGGATAAACGCTGAAAATCCATTTCAAAATAATTTACCCTCATGTGGAAAAATTGAACAATTAATAGTACCCAGTGGTTCAGAAGATGCACATGTTCGATTTGATACATTTATTTATCCTAATTTAACAATAACAAATAAATTTGATTCTCTTCTTGGGAAATTAATTATTTGGGCAAAAACTCGACCAAGAGCAATAAAATCCGCAAAACATGCTCTTAATGAATTAGTAATCGGGGGATTAAAAACAAATATCGAAATGCATCAATTAGTTATTGATACACATGATTTTAAATCTCGAAAATTAACAACGGATTTTCTAAATCAAATAAACATTAAAGAAATTCTTAAAAAACGAGAGAATATGAAAGTTGCAGCTGCCTTAAAAGTTTTAGATAGTTTCCCTATTCGAAATACGATTGGACCATTTCAAACAAATAACTTGAACTCTAAAGGAAGTTGGAGAAAATTCGGTAAAAACCAATCTCCTCAATTCAAATTAAATACTAATAGTTAAAATCCTGAATATGAATAACTTTACATCTTTAATATGTAAACATTTAATATAAAACGAATTAACGATAAATAATTCAAAAGACTGAAAAAAGAATAGAAAGTAAGAAAATATAGTAAAATAACATAATTTATAATCGTTTAAATTAGAAATTCAATTAATGCAAGCATGATAATATGAAAAAGAAGATTAAATATAATGGTCGTGAATTTATTGTCAAACCTATTAATGATAAAATTATTGAAATTAATGGGGAACAATACCAACCCGAAGTAACTCGTCTTACAGATAATCTTTATAGAGTTACAATAAATGATTGTACATTTAATTTGGAAAATATTAATAGCAAAATTTATTTAGGTGGGGAAGTACTCGACCTTGAAATTAGACCTTATTTAGGAAATATAGAAGTGACTCACACTGTGGATTCAACCATTGAACAAATTGTAAAAGCCCCAATTTCGGGAAAAATACTCCAAATACTAATTGATAAAAATTCTGAGGTAATAAAAGACCAAGAGATAATTATTTTAGAAGCAATGAAAATGCGTAATAGGATTTTTGCTCCTATTTCAGGGAAAGTCGAAGAGATCTATATCAAAGAGGGTGATAATGTTACACAAGATACAAAGTTAATTAAAATAATCAAAACTTAAATTATAAAGAATATAAAAAAATTTAGATATCCATCTTTAAGAATATTATTTAATTTTCTGAAAAAGTCTCGTTTTGACCGTTTACTAAATGTTTTTTAAAAAATTCTGCCACTAATTCTTGCATTACATCATAATTCTTTTTATTAGTAAAATTATGATTAGCTCCTTTAATTATTTTAATTTGTTAATATTTTATCCGAATCCCCTCCAACAATAAATACGGGTAAATTAATTATTGGTGCTAATTTTATAGGATTATATAAAGAGGTTTGTTCTTTATACATTCCATTAACATTTCCTTGGGGAAATCTCATTTGTTTATTTCGGGCCCATATCCTCATCAGATCATTAAAAAAGGGTAAGGTAGGTACCATTTCTGTATCAAAGACTGGTGAACGTATGGCTAATGCTTTAATACGTTTATCACGAGCACAATGACAGAGTGCCATCGCACCACCAAAGCTTTCCCCGAATAAACCAATTAAAGTTGGATTTATGAGATCAAGTTGAATAATCTCATCTATTATGTATTCAATATTTGATTGAGCTGCAAAATATGTAAAAATCCCTGAACTTTCTCTTACTGAATTCTTGCTGAATAATCCACATGAGTAACAGCAGGAATATCAGACCTTACAACATTCAGTTTATCTATGCCGAAATAATTTTTCTGATCCTCGCTCATTTCTTTCTGGCGAGACTTTTTCACCTCTGCAACAAGCAGCATATAAGGACTGGGTTTGTCTATTTCAAAATATTCACCTACCTTCCTGGGTGTTAATATAACAAATACTTAGAACATAATCCTTGATATAATATGACGTTATTTTAGACTTCTTAGCCAAAATGTCGATTTGAGTGTTATTATTTTCAGTTTTAATTGAAAATATTGATGGTAAATTAACATCATGCTCACTTTCATTATTAGAGATAAAATCAACTGAAAGATCTTTTATGTTTAAATTCAATCCTTCTCCAATTGCTTTTAAAAATGCTTCTTTAACTGTCCAGAATTTTGTCGCCAGAACTTTATCTTTACCAATCTTACTTTGTTCTTGATCAGTAAATACTTCTGAATAAAAGGTATCTAAATGTTCTTCAACTTTTTCTAAATCTATTCCGATCTGGGATTGATCGAGTACTGCAATTGCATAATCTCCAGAATGTGTAATAGATGGATAGAATTTTTTCTCTTTTGAAGGATCTTTTACTTCAAATGGTGGGATATAAGGTTTCCCCTTAATTGTATAATTTATCTCAATCTGATTATATGGTTTTAGATTTGGATCAACTTGTTGGATGAGCTCTTTTAAAGCTAAATGACCTGTTAAAAAGTGAAGTTTCCGTTTTATATTTGTAATTCGATCAAATTTTTTTATTTCATTTAGCGTTAGATAATCATTTATCATTAAAACCCCATCTTGGCTCGAATTACCTTCAATGTTATTTTTCTGGTTTTTCTCTACTTTCTTTTGAGCGATGCTAAAATTTTCATTTATGATTGAAATGGGAAGAATATTTATCAGATCTATTTTTGATTTTACTTGAAACGAAATACTTCGACTTAATATTTCTATTTTCCTTGATATCTCTTTGGAAGTTTTGATTGGCAATTGAGTATGAACTAATCCAAGTTTATCCAACTTAATTATGAGATTTTGATTTTTATCCAATAAAACTGCGTCGAAATAGCTAATATCCGCTTTTTGATATAAAAATTCCACAATTGCATGTTTTGGTTCATTCCAATCTCGGTTGTCTGTTTTTCCAATCTTTAATTCACCAATCGTAGATGGAAGAGATAAATTATTATTAGCAAGCAAATTATATAACCCCGCAGCTTGGAACAAACTTTCAATTCCAAGTACATTAACATGGAAATCTTTATTAGAAATTTTAGATTTAGGTTTACCTTTATTTAATAACATCATTGTCTCTTGGGGAAATTTCACTCGAGTAATACTTCCATTAGATATAAATTGTTCCAATCCGTCTAAAACTTGGAAACTATTACCATGGAAAAATATCTCATAAATTTCTTCTTTTGTTAACAGATCAAAATTTGATTGATTAGTATTGAAATTTTGAAAGAATTTAAAGCCTCTTTTTTCAGATTTCGTTATTATATCCTTTTCATTTTGTAAAGAATCTTCATTAAAAAGCTGAGCAGAAAAATGCTGAGTTAACTTAGGTTTTCCTTTTAAAATTTTTGGATATCTTATTGTTTCAATTGTCAATTGATTTATGTTCGAATTTAGACTTACTCTTATCTCAACAGGTTTCTTCGAGAGAAGCTTAATAGGTTTATTAAATTCAACATTTTTAATTTGCTTTACATCATTGTGATTCATAAAGTTATTGAACTCAATAAACATTTCAAGACCCATAACTCCTGGAAATATTGGTTGTTGTTCAATTTGATGATCTAATAAATAGATGTCATCTTGTAAGTTAAGAATTTTTTCCGCATGTATTTTATTATCTTTATATAAAATTTGATTTAAACATGGAAAAGTAGGATCACTTACAGTAAATTTATTGGATTGTGTTAACTCAAATTGACCTAAATCTCCACATACTAAATATTCCCCTAAAAATCTATTTTTTATTAATTCTGTAAAGATTTTCGCTCCTTTTTCTAAGGGAATTGGAACAACGCCAGCCATTGTTAAAACTTTTTTTGTCGAACCTCTAGTAGCCATTCCTTTCCCAGCCCATGCACTCCAATCGATCGCTAAATATGGACATTTTTGTTTATTCCAAGCTAAACGAGATAAAAATCCATTTGCAAAAGCATAATCTATTTGAGCAATATTACCATATCTGCCAGCAATTGAAGAAAACATCATACACAATTTTAAATCTTTTTCATCAATGCATTCAAATAAATTAGCAAGACCTACCACTTTTACCTTAACAATTTTTTGTGCCATATCCAATTGTTTTTTAAGGAAGGATTTTGATTCTTCAATACCCGCAGCATGGATAAGAATTTTTATATCTCCTTTGAAAGAAGATTTAATTTTAGTTATAGCATCTTTTACTTGTTTAAGATCAAGGACATCAGCAGAATAATATTCTACATTTAGTCCTTTTTCTTTTAACTTCTTAATATTACGATGTATCTTTATTTTATATATAAATCGCTGCCAATTTTTTCTAATGAATAATGGAGTCGCTTCAGGATATCTTTCTTTTTGAAGTTTTTTAAATTCTTTTTCATACTCATTCAATTGATCTTTTGAATAATCTAAATATTGTTTTATAGAATCATCTAAAGAAGTTCTCCCAATAAGAGCTATTTTTGGTTGATAATTCATAGTTAAAGAATCTATGCAATCAAATGCGATACCATGAGCACCACCAGTGACTATCATAATATCATTTGAGTCGATTTCAATTTCCTTATTATTTTGTTTTGTATTAATTGGAATTTTAATTAAGGTATATCGGTTACCAGTTTTATCATAAAAGATTTCTTTTAGATTATCCCAATACTTCATTTCAGTGATCAAATAAGAGCTTGTTGAGGCTGAAATATGCTTAAACTCAAAATTAAACTCTTTACTAAGAGATCTACAAAATACATTCAAAGCTCCAACAAGGGGATTCACAACATAGGAAGAATTAGAGTTTGATTTATAATATTCATCGATTAAATCTTCAAAACTGTAAAGAATTAATTTTTGAATTGATTGAATGTAATTATTGTGAAAATATTCGAACAACTTTGAAAAAAGAATTAATGCTTTTGAATAATCTATGGATGAATTATAAGGATGTGTGATTATAATCTGAGAATATTCCTTATCTAAAACCTTTTTTGAAGTTAAATCAGTCGATAAATCTATATTTACTTTTGTATAAGAATCAAAGTTATCTTTAAACAAGTGGGCAAGTTCAGAATTTTGAGTCTCTTCTTCCAAAATTGAAAGCCATAATGTTGTTTGAGAATTCAATTTAATCGCAGATTTATTCTCGTTAGGATAATCTATTTGAAACGGTTTAAAATCATAAATTTGAATTTGATTTTGGTCTTCTAATTCACCGTCTATTTCTTCGGATTTATCCGTTTTAGACGTCTTAGAGGAAATTAAGGATTTTTGAGCACTTTTTTGATACAAAAATTCTTGAATATCCTTAATCGTACGAAAATCAGCTAAATTCACTTCAATATCTTCAGGAATTTGCCATTTTGATCGGATCTCTCCAAAAATTTCTGCTTGTTTGATTGTATCAATTCCCAAGTCCTCTTCTAAATCATAATCAGTTTCAATATCTTCTGGTTCATAACCAGTAATTTTAGCAATAATTTGCTTAATCTTTTGTTCAGTATCTTCTATATTAGAGGTAAGTTCAGATTGAACAGTTGCTGAGATATTACTGATTTCTTCAGAAGGGGTAATAGTTTTTGTTAAAAATTCTAAAATATCTTTAATCGTACGAAAATCAGCTAAATTCACTTCAATATCTTCAGGAATTTGCCACTTTGCTCGAA
>JARRLT010000026.1:0-19094 GCA_037386725.1 Promethearchaeota archaeon | reverse complement strand
AAAAAAGAGGAGATGTGAACGTATTCATAAAAATTTTTACATTGATTGCAGTAATTTTAGCCTCACTTATCCCAACTATTGTAGCGGGTTTTGGTTCTTTAGTTCCAACACTGAAAAAAACTGATCCAGGTTATACAGCTCAAATTGCTAACCTTCAATTTAACTATATTCTATCAGGATTAATTATGGCAATAATTGTAGCCTCAATGGCACTTGTTTTTATATTTTTTGGTGTTAGCGAGAAAGTGGAAGAAAAAAGTGATTTTGAAAAACGACCCGGATTTTTTGAATCTATAAAAATATCATTTTCAAATAGAACATTTCTTAAGTTTACTTTTGGCAACATGCTCATTTGGTATACTTTTAATATTTTACTAACGGTATTCCCTCTTTATTCCGTCTATGTACTTGGTAGAGAGAAAGACGCCTTTTTTATTGGACTTACATTGATGGTTGCACTTTTAGCTGCTGCTGCATTTATGCCACTTCAATCATATATTAGAAAAAAGATAGGGACTCGAAAAGGAATAATGTTAGCTATGGGGATATGGATTATTACTTTATTTCCATTAGTCCTTTTATCTAATAATGAGATAAGCAGAACATTATCGTTTATAATCTTTGCATTAATAGGTTTTGGTTTATCGGGAGCGCTCTTTTTTGTGGACTTAATTATTGGGGATATTATTGATGAAGATGCTATTAATTTTGGAGTAAAGCGAGCTGCAAGCTATTACGGCGTAAATGCATTTATTCATAGATTTTCGATGATTCTTGGCATTACAACTATTGCTCCGATGTTTGCAGGAACTGGTTGGAGTTCTTATACACCTATTCCGACAGATCCATTTCTAATTCAACTTGGTTTAAAATTATTGATGTTCCTATTTCCCGCGATAGCACTTATTATCTCAATATTATTCTTTAAGTTTTTTTTTCTCTTTTTAAATAAATATATAAATATTTTATTGAAAATTCTACTCCACTATTTGGACAATACTAATATTAATAATCCACCGATACAAAAATACTAAATAATACATTATAATCTAATTTTTTTATCTATTTAAAAGGTTTTTTGAATTTCTAACATTTTAATTAAAATATAGCTTTTAATTTTGAAGGAAATAATTAATTCTTGTTCTATAACCTAAAATTTTTACAATAAGGTAAAGATTTTAATATAATTTTATATAGAAAAGGAGATTTTATTATTTAATTTTTTTACTAAAAAATGAACAAAATGAACAAAAATAATAACCTTTCAACAGAAAGAGAAAAAGTTCCATTAAAAAACCGAATCTTATTTGCTACTAGTGCTTTCCCAGACCAATTAACATACCAAGCATTTACTATCTATATTTTTACTTTCTACTTTGCTATTGTTGGACTTACTGCTTTTGAAATGTGGTTAGCTTATGTTCTATGGGGTGCTTGGAATATGCTTAGCAATCCTCTTTTAGGCGCTCTAAGTGAAAAAACTAAACAAAAAGGTAGATTAGGAAAACGTAGGTTTTATCTAATTATTGCATTTATTCCATTAGCGTTAATTATGATTTTAATGTTTACAACACCTTCTAATTTTAAATTTTGGTATTTCTTATTCATCATTTTTGCTTTTGAAGGATTTTATGCTATGTTTGATGTAAATACAAATGCTATTTTTCCCGAAATGTTTCCAACTGAAAAAAAGAGAGGAGATGTAAATGTATTCATTAAAATATTTACATTGATTGCGGTAATATTAGCAACAATTATCCCAACTATGGTAATGTCTTTTGGTTCCGTGGTTCCAACAATAGCAGAAGGTAAACCAGGTTATGCTGCACAACTTGCTGGCCTTCATTTTAAATACATTCTCTCAGGCAGCATTATGGCAATAATTATTGCGGCAATGGCAATTGTTTTCATATTTTTTGGAATTAACGAGAAGGAGGAAAATATCAACGATTTTGAAAAACGACCTGGATTTTTTGAATCTCTAAAAATATCATTTTCAAATAAAACATTTCTTAAGTTTGTTTTTGGGAATATGGGTCTTTGGTATTGCTTTAATCTTTTACTAACAGTATTTCCTCTCTATTCCGTTTATGTTCTTGGTAGAAAAAGTGGCGCTATTTTTATTGGACTTACATTGATGGTTGCACTCTTAGCTGCTGCTGCATTTATGCCACTTCAATCATATATTAGAAAAAAGATAGGAACTCGTAAAGGAATAATACTAGCTTGCGGAATATGGATTCTTACTTTATTTCCATTAGTCCTTTTATCTAATAATGGGATAAGTAGAGAATTATCATTTATAATCTTTGCAACAATAGGTTTTGGTTTATCAGGGGCACTCTTTTTTGTAGATTTAATTATTGGTGATGTTATTGATGAAGATGCTATTAAATTTGGAGTAAAGAGGGCTGCAAGCTATTATGGAGTAAATGGATTTATCAATAGATTTTCAGTGATTCTTAGCATTACAACTATCTTTTCAATGTTTGAAGGAACTGGATGGAGCTCTTATACACCTATTCCTACAAATCCTTTTCTAATTCAACTTGGATTAAAATTATTGATATTCCTATTTCCTGCAATAGCACTTATTTGCTCAATATTATTCTTTAAGTTTTTCGGTTTACATGGGAAAAGACTCGAAAAAATGAGAGCAGAACTTCAGAAACATCCAGAACTAGCTTAAATAAAAACAATTTTTTTCTTTTTTAATAAAAATATAATTATTTATTTCAAAACTCTGCTCCACAATTTTTACAAAATTTGGCACCCTTTATTCTTAATTGACCACAATTTGGACAATACTGAGGAGTATTTGCTGACTTGGATACATTAAACATAAATTTTGAATAATATTTTGCTATTCGTCTACATCGAAGCGCAGAATAACTACTTAAAACAAAAATAATTAATACCATAATTATGTATGGACTCATACTTAAAAATGTCCTTAAAATATAGAGATGTCCTGGATCATAAATAGGATTATAATAAATCATGCTCAAAACTATTGTATACACGAAACTTGAGAGTATGAATATTGAAATAAGAATTCCGATAAGTGATAATACAAAGACTTGTACAGCTTGTTTTTGAGTAATGTTAAATCCAAACCAAGTTAAATTCTTTAAATTCTTTCTTTCCATTTATTTTACCCTCTTTTTAAAAATATTGTAATCTAAATATACTGATTCTAGTTAAACTATTAAATATTTTGATGAATATACAAATGATTCCTAAAATTGAGGTTGCTATGAATTTCTTTCCATTAAATTTTAAATTAAAAATAAATTTTTAAAAATTAATTCAATCTTAATATTTTCTTAGTTTCCTCCACAGAGGCTATTTCTCTTCCAATTTCTTTAGCAAATTGTACCATTCTTTTAACGAGTTGTGCATTATTTTTCACTAATTCTCCTTTTTTATAATAAATGGTATCTTCCATTCCTGTTCGAACATTTCCGCCCATACACATTGCCATAAGCGTGGTTCTAAGATTATATTTCCCTACAGTTACAACTTGCCATGTGGAATCTTTAGGTAAAGAATGAATCATTTGCAATAAGTTCTCAGGAGTTGCAGGAGCCCCTCCTTTTATCCCTAAAACTAAACTAAAGTGTAATGGAGGTTCTAATATACCTTTATCAACTAATTCCATCATATTTGCTATATGACTTAGATCATAGACTTCAAGCTCAAGGTTAAATCCTTTTCGTGTACATCTTCGGATGAATTTTTCATTAAAATTCATAGGATTCTTAAAAGTTGCCCCTCCATAAGGGGTTCGAAATTCAAAGGTTCCAGCATTAATTGTTAACATTTCGGGTTTTGGTTTAATATTAATCAAATTTAATCGTTGGTCTAGTGAGGGTTGCACAATTTCAGAGCTAACTTGTTGTCTACCTGATTTTGTCACTCTGGTTGTCTTTTCAACCCAAGCACCAATTCCATTTCCTATCTGTTGAATAATAGGACATTTATCACGAATCAACTTAACAGTTCTATTATATACATTCAAATCAGGAGTATTCTGCCCATCTGATCCCCTTACATGTAAATGCACTATGGATGCTCCTGCTTCAAAACATTCTAAAGCAGCTTGAGCTTGTTCTTCTGGAGTAACAGGTAATGCTTTATTAACCCACTTACCATGAATTCCACCCGTGATTGCTGCAGTTATAATAATTTTTTCTTTTGACAATAAATCTGGTTTCATATCATTAACCTTTTTTTGTTATATAGACATTTTTATTAATTTTTATTTAATTATTTTGGTTAATATCCCTAAATATTTTTCTCAAAGAGATAGGAATTAAATTATCTTTGGTATTTTAAAAGAAATTCAATTAATTCTTGATTCTTACGAAAAATACTATATTGTCCTTTTGTCAATTTCTTTTTAAGTATTTCTTTTAAATAGCTCATTTTAAAATCATAAGGTGATGTAATTTCTTCTATTTTTGATAAAATTTGAGAAATTAAATATTCATTAATGATTTTTCCGGAATACTTTTTCTCTGATAATTTGCTTGCTAAAAATAAATAAAATGGGGATATAGCACTTGGAGGTTTCGGATCGGGAGTTATTTGGCCTTTTTCTGCATTTATTTTCACTAATCTTGTATCAACAGCTCCAGGAAGAATTGTATTCACTTGAATGTTGTATTCTCTTAATTCAGCATCAAGACATCTTGACATTGCTGTGATTGCCGCTTTTGATGCTGAATAAGCCACTTTCATTGGATTAAAAAACATATTACCTTGCACTGAAGAAGTCATGATTATTTTACCTTTTTTATTTCGAATCATATTTGGTAAAAATTCTTTAATTATTGCATAATAAGAGATAAAATTAACTTGAAATAATTTAATTGCCTTATCAAGGGGATAATCTATCATAGCTGAATAATGACTTATTCCAACATTATTAACTAAACAATCACAATGATCAAATTTCTTGAAAAATTGAGAAGTGATTTTTTTGATATTTTTAATTTGGGATAAATCAGTATCAATTCCTAAAGCACTAACTCCCTCATTAATTATCTCTTTAATAGTATTTTCAACTTCATACTTTTCTAAAGCAACAATAGCTACATTTGCTCCATTTTTAGCAAATTCTAGGGCTATAGCTCTTCCAATCCCTCTTCCGCCGCCTGTAATTAAAGTATTCGTTCCTTTAAGATATTTAATATTAAACACCTTAATATTGAGAATTTTTAAATTTAATTTTTGAGTTTTATTTAAGCATTCGTAAACTTGTTATTTTTCAAGAAGTTCTCGAATTTCTTTAACAATCTTCTTGAATGCCTTACCACTTTTAGAATCAGGGTTTTTCACTACAAAAGGTAATCCCGCGTCTCCTTGTTGACTTACTTCTGTTTCAAAAGGAATTTTCCCTAAAAATTGCACATTAAAATCCTTTGCTGCTTTTTCTACACCTCCAGGAGGATAAAGATCAATATATTTACCGCAATGAGGACATTCGAATCCAGACATATTTTCTATAAGACCAAGAACATTTCTCTCCATTATTTGTGCCATTCTAATTGTTTTTCGCGCATCCATAAGAGCTACTTCTTGGGGTGTACTTACAACAATTACATTCTCATCTGGAATTAACTGTAATATATCAAGAGTTTCATCAGAAGTTCCTGGAGGTAGATCGATTACTAGATAATCAAGTTCTCCCCATTTAGCATCTCCAAGAAATTGGCGAACTGCACCCATTTTCATTGGACCTCTCCAAATGACAGGAGTATCCGTACTTTCGGTCAAAAATGCCATACTTACTACTTTAATATTCATTGGACCATTGACGGGATAAAATTTCTTTTCTTCGGGATCAACTCTTGGTTTTAACTCTGGGTTTACTCCTAACATTTTTAATACATTTGGTCCTGTTATATCTACATCAAGAATTCCTACTCTAAGACCATAACTTACTAAACTCATCGCAAAATTTACTGCTACAGTTGTTTTCCCAACTCCTCCCTTACCAGATATTACTACGAGTTTGTGTTTTATTTTAGCCATGTTCTTCTCAATATCTTTCATTCGTTGGTCCATCATTTCTTGTTGACCTTCTTGTACAGTTTCCTTTAAATCTATATCAGGTATATTGTCATCCGACATAATTTTTCTGACCTTTTTAGTTATATAAATTATTTAGAAATCTAATTTTTTATTATATTAAAAGGGTTTTTAGATTTCTTTAATCTAATGTTTTTAAATTATGAAATTTACTTTTTGCCGATTTATATTTTTATTTCGATTTTAAAAATTTCATTTTAAAATATGGAAATCGATTAAATCAAATCTAAAAAAGATTTTATGAATATTTATTCGAAATCAATTAAATTAATCTTTGGGAATTTATAAAAATTTGGTATTTGAATTTCTTAGAACCAATCTCTATTAATTATTTAAATATATAATTCACTTTTGAAAACTCTATTTGGTCTTTTGTTATTTTAAATTAAGGTTATTTGCTATTTTATTCTAATAATTATAAATTAAAAATATTTAGACTAAGATTTTTTATTTTAAATTAACTGAATCAAAATTTTTGGAAGGATCAAAGTATGAACGAGAAAGATTTTAAAAAAATCAAAGAAAGACTTGAAAGTGAAAGAATAGAACCATTTGAAGATGATTTTGATAATGCAGAAAACAGTTTAGAAATGGAAACATTAAAAAGCGATAAGGATTGGGTGAAGAAACGAAAGGAAGAAACAAAACTTGGATATGAAGAGAATAACTTTTCTGAAGGAGATTATGATCTTTAATAATTGGTTATTGAAATCTCCAATTTTTACTATTTCGGTTTAATTCTAAAATGATTTTTAGAGAATAATTTTAGAATTAAATGAAAAGAATTTAGACTATTATTATTTAATCTATAAGTCGATTTAGCACTTCATTTTTCTTTAAAAAATTTATCTGCTATTTCTCCAATTGGTGTAAAGATATCTAATGTTCCGTCCCAACTATCCAAAATTTTATCATAAATATCTTCAACATATTCAACAAATCGTTTTAAGTTAAGTTTTATTACCCCGAATTCTTCCCTACTGAAGAGTACACATGTCAATCTTTTTGAAGTATAAAAATAAATTATCTTTCCCTCTTTTTCAATAATTGATATTCCTTTTTGCTCTAATTGAGATAATTTAGCTAACATCACATTTATTGATGTTATAGCTCCCGAAACAACCTGTTTTTCAATTGTAGAATTTTTAAACTTATATGAATTATAAAAAATGCATGCACCATATGAATTAATTAGATAAATATCTTCAATATATCCTTTCCATCCGATTTCTTGAAAAGGAGGGAGAACTAATGAAAAATAAGAAAATATTAAAAGTGAAATTAATCGCAGAATAAAACCTACAATATTAAAATTGATACCTAATCCTTCAATTACATATTTATCTGAAAGAATTGATCCGATCAGTAAAAGAAGCAAAGAAGATCCTAAAGTTATTCTCATTACAAATATATTTATTGAAATAGATTTGAAAAATTTTGAATAAGTGACAAAAGAGAAAATAAAGAAAAGTTGGAATATGATACTGAAGAGGATTGATATAAATCTATGGATTATAATCTTATTGTCCATTTCTATAAAAAAGAAAAATAATAAAATTCCTATCATTAATAAAATAAAAGAGAGACTTTGAAAAATCGTATCCAAGCTAATTTTTTCCCAAAAAAGGAAAGAAATTATTTGGTTAGAATAAAGATAATAATTTCGATATAAAGTTAATAAATTCATTATAGACAAACTCAAGATTAAGGAAATAAAGGCTAGATTATGATGATTTTTAAATTTATTACTTTGATTTTTAAACTTTATAATAAAAATAAAGCATAATTCAAAAAACAAAATCACCAATGTCCAGTCCATTAATAAAAATGGTAAACGCAAGTTACCTTCGATGACTGAAATAATTATTTTCATATAAATTACCTTGAAATTTTTGATAAATTTTTTAATTTTACATCAAAACTTTTAAAAATTAGATTTTTATTTCCATCAAAGCTCGAATAGTGGCGTAAAATAACGTCATACTACTATGATCTAATAAAATATTAAAGTCATCTTGTTTGATTTCTTTTATTTTTTCATCCTCAGTACCAGTAATAATAGATATTATATTTTCAATTCCTGTAAGGCCTTTTGAAATAATCATCTCTTTATTAATATCATTCAAACCCATTTCCTTATTTTGAAAGTTATAGGAATAAATTAATTCATTAGTGCCTCGATCGATAATATAGAAAGTTAATAAGTTTTCAACCCATTCAAACTCATAGAATAAAGGGAATTCAATTGCTGATGTAAAAATGATAATGAAACCTCCTATTAAAATTATAATTCCAACTAAATACAAAAGGTCTGTTATAACTTGACCAAATATTCTTAAACCGACCATTATAGCAAAAATTGAGGAACTTAGCGATAATATTTCTCCTAATAGAAACTTTTTGATTCTTTTCTTTATCTCTCCTACGACTCTCATTATTAATTTGAATTGGAAAATAAAAATATAATATCCATTTAATAATAAGAATAAAATGCTGATTAAAATTATAATTCTATTTATTTGAGGAATTATAGCTACTGTGATTATAGGAATTGAACTAAGAACCATTATTATTCTCATTCTAGTTATATTAATTATTGAAGCAAACTGCTTGATTGAAATAAATAAAAGGAATATGATTGGGGAACTTAAGGATAGAATCCATCCAATTTTAGCAATTAAAAGATTTAAATTAGATTCAATAACAAAATTGCGGGAAATTTGAAGAAATAGCGGTCCTGTGGTAAGTATTAAAAATAGAGATCCATATGAAAGTAAAATTCTATTTAATTTTAATTTCAAGTCTTTAATTTTATAATATTGATAGAAAAAATAGAATCCCAATTGATAACCTATTATTAATGGAATAAAATAAAGCAATAATTGAATTTCTGCTAATATATTTAATTGGAATAACATTATCTCAACTAACTTAATTTTCTCCTTATTATATTAATTAGTGTAATTCAAATATAAGTTAATTGATTGAAAATGGAGTAAATAATTTTTATAGCTAATTTTAATTCTTAGAAATTTTCTTTAAAATAAGTTGTGCAAGATTATGAAAAACTTCATCAATTTTTATATCTTCCTTGGCACTGGTCATTATATACTTTTCTGAACCCAATTCATTTAACATATGTTCTATTTCAAAATCATCAATTCTATATCTATCTTCTTTAACTAAATCGAGTTTATTTCCCACCAATAGATTTGGTTGCATCCCTATAGCATCTTCAACTTCCTTTTGCCATTTCGTTAGTTTATGAAATGAGAATCTGTTTGTTAAATCAAAAACGTATATAATGCCTTTGGCCCCTCTATAAAAACTTGGTCTTACATAACTAAATTGTTCTTGTCCAGCTAGATCCCAAATCTGAAATAAGACCGTAAGCTCATGACCATTTTTATTTAAATTAATTTTTTTAATGAAGAAATTTGAGCCTACTGTCATTTTAGTATCTTCCACGAATTTGTCGTCAACATATTGATGGAGGATTGTGGTTTTTCCAACTCCACCTTCACCTACAATAACGATTTTATATAACCGATTAGTTCTTTTAGACATTTTGATATATCTTAACAATGGTTTAGTTAATAAATTATTCTTAAGAGATCAACTTTAGAAGAGTAAATAGAGAAATACTTCTTTTAAAATTAAAATAACTATCATTATTTATAATTTTTTATATCCCATCTATAGGTGTTTGAATTTTAATTTAGGCTAGAAATATCTCGATTATCTTTAAAGAAAAATTCCTTCTTTTAAAAAGTACCATAATGATAAAAATTAAATTTAAATTTAATCTTATTTTAATTTAAATAGAGTAATGAATAATTATTAAAAACTCTTAAATAATCAGAAAACGTATTTATGTGATTTTAAATCACCAAGATCACATATCTTATCATTTAATTAAAAATAATATATAATTTTGAGGTCTATTATCAAATGAATGAAGTAATAGCAATACCTAGTTTTGGAAACGGAGGATTAAATGAGATATTTAATCCTAGATTTGGGAGATGCAACAGTTTTACATTTATTACCCTTGAAGAGGGAAAAATTGAAGAAGTAAAGGGTATAAAAAATAGTGCTGTTGATGCAATGGGAGGTGCTGGGATTCAAGCAGCTCAGATTGTTGGAAATCACGGAGCAACTGGAGTTGTTGTTGGATTTTTAGGTCCTAACGCTGCTCAAGCATTATCTTCGCTTAAGTTGAAATTATTTCAAGCACCAAACCAAGAAATGAAAGTTAAACAAATAATTGAGCAATACCTTTCTGGTCAATTAAAGGAAATCTCTGGAGCAAATGTTTCGTCTCATTATGGAATGGGAGGAGGAGGTCGTGGTGGTGGAAGAGGGATGGGCGTACAGAGGGGGAATAGTGAGAATATAGGGAGATTTAGAGGAAGAAATCGAGATTAGTTCTCTCTATCATCATTTAACAAAATTATGGCAAAGATATATTAAAATGATTAAGAAACCTAAAGTTCTTTGTGTAACAGGAGGAAAAGGGGGTACGGGGAAAACTTTAATTGCAATTAATCTATCAATTATGTTTAAAAATCATGGAAAGAAAGTTTTACTAATCGACGGAGATGTAGAAAATCCAAATACTTATTTACTACTAGGAGCCAATTTAGAAAATCAAATATCAATCCCTTTCTTTAAACCAATAATTAATGTAAAAAAATGTACAAAATGTGGACTATGTTCCAAACATTGTGCTACTCATGCCTTACTTCAAATAAAAGACTCTTATCCTGTTCCTATTTTAACAGTCTGTTCTGGTTGTAAGTTATGTTATAAAATATGTCCTGAAAAAGCCATTCAAATGGATTTTAAAACTATAGGTTGGACATATTCTACTAAGGTTGATAACATAGATCTAATCATTGGCGAATTAAAACCCTCAGAGGCAAGATCAGCAGCAATAGTAGAAAATTTACTTATACAATTAGATAACATTCTTGAAATACAAAAAGTAAAGTATGATATAATTATATTAGATACCGCTCCAGGTGCTCATTGTGATGTTGAATTACTTATAAATAAAGCAGATTATGTCATTCCCGTAACAGAACCAACAAAATTTGGTAAATTAGATTTACTTAGAATTACAGAGTTAATAAACTTATTACATAAGCCGCATAAAACAATTGTTAATAGATCTTCATTATTAGGATTTAAAGATGAATTTCTAGAGGATTTAAAAGAAGAACAGATCGAAATTTTGGGAGATATTCCATTAGATGATGACATTGTAAAATCATATTGTCAAGGAAAAGCTTTGATGTCTCATAATTCAAATTATAGTAATTCAAAAGGATTTCAGGCCTTTAAAAAGATTTATACTAATTTAAAAGAGTGGATCCATTTAAATGATACAAAATCATAGAATTAGAAGTGTTGGTATAGTAAGTGGGAAAGGTGGAGTCGGTAAAACTTCATTAAGCGCTTCTTTAGCCAGTCTAGCATGCAAGGACCCCAAAATAAACGCTATTGTTCTAGATTGTGATGTAGATGCTCCAAATCTGGCTTTAATATTACCTCCTAATTCTAAAAACAAAATTAACTCTAAAAGTATTTATACTACTTTAAAAGCTACCTTTCTTGAAGAGAAATGTATCCAATGTAAACAATGCATTAATAAACACTATTGTGAATTTAATGCTTTAAAATGGGATAGTTCTAATAATGTTCCATATATAAACTATATAGCATGTGAAGGATGTGGTTCATGTCAAGTTCTTTGCCCAGAACATGCCTTTAAAATTAATCCAGTAAAAAGTGGGGAGATTATCTCTTATACCACCAGGGAAGGGTTCCCTCTAATATATGGGAGAACAGAACTGGGAAGTACGACTTCCGGGAAATTAGTTTCGGAAAGTAAAGAATCTATTAAACTTCTAAAAGAATATGAGAAAAGCAATTTATTACTTATTGACGGGCCTCCAGGTATAGGTTGCCCTGTAATAGCTACAATTTCTGGATTAGATTATGTAATAACTATTACTGAGCCAACTCCTTCAGGCTTACATGATTTAGTAAGAGTATTAGATGTAATCCATCAATTTGAAATTCCCTTTGGAATCGTTATTAATAAAGCTAATATTCAAAGTTCATTTCAAAAGAAATTTGATGATTTCATAGCTGAAACTAAGTATAATGTACTTGGAAAAATACCATTTGACCTAAATATCCCAAAGGCAATGTCTTTTGCGAAGACTGTTATTGATTATTCAAGAAATTCAATCGCAAGCATTGAAATTATGAAAATTTATGAAGAATTAAAAGATGAATTAAAATTATAACACTTCTTTTTTAACTTAACATATAAAATAAAACTAAGAATTGAAGATAATATGGTTATAATTGCAATTCCTTCATTTGATAATGGGGGATTAAATTCAAGAATTCATCCAAAGTTCGGAAGATGCGAAAGCTTCACGTTTATAACAATTGAAAAAGAAAAAATTGTTGAAGTTAAAACAATTCTTAACCATACAGTAAATTTAATGGGAGGAATGGGGGTAAGAGCAACTCAGATAATCAGAGAAAATAAGGCAACAATAATAATTGCCAAGAGAATAGGACCAAATGCATTAGAATCGTTAAAAATTTTAAATATAAAAATTTTAAAAGCCCCTGATAGTGATCTTACTATTAAAGAGGTAATTAGGATGTGTAAAGAGAATCAATTAGATTTATTAGTATAAAAATTTCATTTGTTTTATTATAGATAATTGAACTTGAATTTGTTATTTTGTATAAATCGATGATATGGAGAAGAATAAATACGAATTTTAAGTTCATAAATTTTTATACAACTTCCCATAAATTTTGAGAATTTTCGTAAGGTTTTTAAATTTTCCCAAAGGATTGACACTTGATGTAAATTTTTTTAAAATAAGTCTTTCTCTTCCAGATTTTTTCATATATTCCCTCTTATAAATGGTGGGAATATACTTTTTTATCCAAGAAATTATCTATAATTTATTAAATATAGTCTTCATTTTTTCTCATAACTAAACTTTAAAATAACTTGATAATTGATCTAATCAAATTTAATAAGAGGAGAATCTAAAAATAGAAATTTTCTTAAATTTGATGTTATTATGTAAAATCAACAATTAGTTATAATCAATAATAAAAGAAATTAATAAAAGTCTAACAATTTCTAATTTAGAGATTTACTTTTAGTAAAACTTAAGCTTTGGTGATCAAAATACCAGCAAAAAATTTTATGGAATTATATAAATATTTACCTCAAACAAATTGTAAAAAATGTGGGAAACCAACTTGTATGGCTTTTGCATTGGATCTCCTAAAAGGCAATGTAGAGATAAAAGATTGTACTCCTTTAGTTGAAAAAGAAAAATATAAGAAAAAGTATGAAAAATTAAAAGAATTAATTGGAGAAGAAGAAGGAAAGAAAAAAGAGTTAAGAATAAATGTTGAAGAAGAAGAATGCGATGGATGCGGAATATGTGTAACTGTTTGTCCAGTTAATGCAAGATATTGCTTTTCAACTTTAAGTGGTAAAGCCCCTGATTATCCTCCAGATAAACATCAATTGTTTGTTGTAAAAGATGGTAAATGTGAACTCTTAGCACTTGAACATTGTAGGAGGATAGCTGCAGAAGGAAGGGAAAGAGAATGTAGAGTATGTGAAACTTATTGCCCAAGAGAGGCAATTAAAATTGAATATGTTTAATTTTAATATTTACTAATCCAATAAAAAGAGAGATAATAATTATGAATCGAGTAGTTTGTACTGGTTGTTCATTATTGTGTGATGATATTATCATTAAAAGTAGTGGTTTATTTATTGATGAAGTTATTGGAGCATGTCGAAAGGGAAAAGAACGCTTTGAAAGTATTACATCTCAAAATAGGTTATTAAATCCTTATATAAGAAAAGGAGGAGAATTAACAAAATCGAATTATGAAGAAGGAATTAAATATGCTATTGAAATCCTTCAAAATTCTTCAAAACCTTTGTTTTATGGATTTTCAACTAGCAATTGCGAAACTCAAAAAGCAGCAATTGAATTAGCAAAAAAAGTAAATGGATTTATTGATTCAAATTCATCTATATGCCAAGGAAAAGTATTGGAAAAAGCAGCCGAAAAAGGAATTACACTTTCGAGCTTAACTGAAATCATTAATAAATCAGATTTTATCCTTTTTTGGGGTTTTAATGGTGCTGAATCTATTCCTCGTATATTAAATAAAATATTATTTTCTAGGGGTAAATTTAGAATGACAGGCAGAGAAATTAAAACTTTTGGAATCATTGATCCAGTGAAAACAGCATCTTTTAATGTTATGGGAGCGCGTGATCTAGCATTAAGAATTAATGCAGATGAAGACCTTAATTTAATAAGAACTTTAAAGGAAGAGTGTTGTATTAAGGATAAATTTCCCTCTAAAGAAGTTGCCGGTTTAGATCAAGAAGATTTAAAAAGATTATATTTAAATTTAGATGAAGCAGAATATGCCACAATTATTATTGGTCAAGGCCTTTTAAAAGATAAAAAAGAAGGAAGCCCATTAAATGAACTATTAGAATTAGTCCAATTAATAAACAAAAAGAAAGAAAAAGGTCGAGTCACTGTAATGGCGATAGGAGGACATTATAACATGGCAGGATTTGACCATGTAGCTCTTTCTTTAACTGGAAGGAATTCAGGATTACAATTTTTGAATAATAAATTAATTGATAACCAAGATAATATCGTGAATAAAATTGAAAAAGATGACTTTGATTGCTCTTTTATCTTTGGAACGGATCCGATTTCTCATTTACCACTTGAATTAAGTAAAAAACTGGCATCTAAACCAATGATTTTAATTGAAAATAAAAAAACTGCTTCATTTTATGTTTCGGATGTTATTTTACCAACATCTATTACAGGGATAGAATCTGGGGGTCTCGCAATCAGATTAGATCATATCCCCATTGAATTAAGCAAAGTAACAAACCCCCCTAATAATCTTCTCTCTGATGAAGAATTAATAATTAAGATCTCAACTCAAATTGAGAGGTGAATAGGATAACATGAAAATGAAATTAAATACAATAAGAATGATTGATAATGACCAGCAAAGTGAGATCCTTTATGGTTCACCTGAGTCTATGAAAGAAAAATTAGCTTATGGGTTAATAAATCCTGCTGATTTTGATAAATTAAATTTAGTTAAAAGTTTAAAATTACATTTGAAAAATGAATATGGAGAAGTAAATATAAGATTTCTCCAAAGTGAAGATGTTCCAAAAGGAATTATTTTGATGCCAGTATCAATTTGGTCTAATCAACTTACAGGTGTTAAGCAAGGTGAAATATTATATAAAAATATTCTCGTTGAAGTCGAAGCGACACGAGACGACCCTCCTTCATTTGAAGATTTAATTAAAAAGATAAGCAATAAAAAAATTAAAGTGAAATAAAAGAAATGTCGAATCTAATTATTAAGAATGGATTAATTTTTGATCCTTTAAATGAAATCAGCGGAGAAATAAAGGATATTCTTATTGAAAATGGAAAAATAGTAAATCAATTTTCCTCTGAAGATGATATAAAAGAAATTGATGCTTCAAATAAAACAGTAATCCCGGCAGCTCTTGATATACATACTCACATTACATCTCCACATTTAAATTGGGTAAGATTACTAGGAAATAAAATAGAATCCTTTAAGAAAACTTGGAATAACTTTGATCTATTTGAAATCAGTAAAAATTATATTAAAAATGGATATACTTTTATTTGTGAATCAAATGTCTTACCTTCCTTATCAAAACAAACTTTATTCGATTTTAATAATATACCTGTATTAGATACATCATATCTATTAAATTTAAGTAATATTTGGGCTCTCGAAGGAGAATTCCAAAAGAAAAAAATTGAATCGGGAGCTGCCTTTATTTCAGATCTGCTTTTAAAGACAAAAGCCTTCGGATTAAAAGCATACAATCCATTTGAAGCAGAAAATTGGAATTTTAATTATTTAAGAGAAGATATTAAAACCAAGGGAAAATTGTATGATTTTACCCCTTTGGATGTTTATGAATATTTGATAGAAGTAAATGAATACCTTAAACTTCCTCATTCCTTGCACGCTCATATAGAAGGTTATGAATCAGATTATGGGAATAAAAATTTAGAGTTACTACTTGAAAGAATAAAAGAACTTGAATTAAATGATAACTTATCAAAGCTAAATAGAAATCAAAAACTCCATATTGCTCATGCAAATTCTTATTATATTGATGGAAATAATTCGTATTTAATCAAATTTTATAATCAAAATCAAAACTATGACCTTGATTTAGGATTCATTGGTTTTGATGAAATTAATCCAGTTATCACTTCAGATAGAAGATTAATTACTAAATTACAAAAAAACAATCCAAACAATTATAGAATTTTTACTACAGCTACTGAATTTGAGGGAGATTCGTTTATTACCTTTAGAAATTTTAGTAAAACAAATAAAACTCACTTAAATTTATGGGCCAATGCATTAGAATTAGCATTAGAAATTAATAACAAATGGCAAATCCAATTTTCTTTAAATTTTCCAAATTACGGCAATTTGACCAATATCCCCCATATTTCGAGTTTATTATTTAGTAAAAAAGCACGTGATGATGAAATAAGTTCATTTAAAAAGGATTTTGATCATAATTTAAATAGTAACGATAAAAATCTTACTTTCAACGACTATATTATAATTACTAGAGCAAGTCCTGCTAAATCATTAGGTATATCCTATATTAAGGGGAATTTAGGTGTCAATGCAGATGCAGATATTAATATTTTAAATATTGATATGAGAAATATTGACCCAAATAAAGAATTTAAGAAAATAGAAAATGCTTTAGATAATATAGAATTTGTAATTAAAGATGGTAAAATAGTTAAAAAACAAAATAAATATGAACTGAATTTCAAGGGAAAAACTTTTTATACTGAAGCAGCTTTCCAAGAAGAGGAAAAAACCACTCATCTCAAGAAAAAGAAAGAATTCTATCAAAAATATTACTCAATCTTTTACGAATCATTAAGAAGCACACAAAAAGCAGAAAATTTTATCCATTAACTAAGTGATAATTTTACAATTATATATATAAAGAATTTTAACTAATTCTATATTTAATAATTATTTACTCAAAACCTTACTACATTATGAATAAAAACAATAAAAATCAAAAAGATTTAGAAATAACGAAAAAAGATACAATCTTTTATTCTTTTGCTGGAATCGCTGACACTATGTCTTACCAAATGTTTAGCTTTTATATCTTCAATTACTATTTAAGTGTTAAAGGACTTCCGCTTTTTTGGGTTGTTTTAGGTTTTATAATCTGGACAATTTGGAATGCATTGAATGATCCTTTATTAGGTTCAATTTCTGATAGAACATCATCAAAATGGGGAAGAAGAAAACCTTTTATAATTGCTGGATGGATACCTCTGATAGCTTTAGTTATTTTAGTATGGACAGTATTCGGTTCGGAATTAGTAGTGTTTATATATTTTATAATTATAATTAATGTGTTTGATACCTTCTATACTATGTATAGTTTAAATCAAACAGCATTATTTCCAGAGATGTTTCAAGATTTAGAAAAAAGGGCCAAAGCAAATAATTATGTACAGGTTTTTAATATTATTGGACTTTTATTAGCCGCATTAATTCCCACTCTGTTTGTTCCAGATCAGATCGCTCCTGGTTCAGAACCCGGTTATATTTTAGGAGCAATCATTATGGCTATATTAGCATTCATTTTTGGATTGATATTCATAAAATTTGGGATAAAAGAAAGAGTTGAATTTTCAAAAGATCCTAAACAAGCTCCATCATTTTTCAAGGCAGTAAAGTTTTCCTTTAAGAACAAACCGTTTAGAACTTACGTATTCACTAATCTTTCTATATGGTATGTTTTTGGTTTAGTCCCTATTATGAATCCATACTTTATGAAATTTATAATAGGAATAACTGGATTTTTGCCATCAGTATTTTTAGCACTCTTATTTATCTCAGCAATTGCATTTATGACTGTTTGGAGTAAAATTTTTGCCAAATTTGGTCCTAAAAAAGGAGAATTGATGGCAATGGGAGCACTAATTATAACAATGATTCCCTTTCTTTTCATTTCCAATATTATAGGAGCGATTTTAACCTATATAGCTGCTGGTTTTGGTTTCGCTGGAATTATGTTTGGTAGAGATATTATGATGAGCACAATTATAGATACAGATGAAATTGAAACGGGAATTAGAAGAGAGGCAGCATATTATGGCGTAAATGCTTTAATTATTAGGTTATCTACAATAGGAGTGTATTTATCAATCTTTTTTGTATTTGGAGTAGAGTTTGGCGGTTTAAAGGCTATTTTTGACCCAACTGTAGTAACAAGTCTTTCAGAAGGGGGTATTCGTACCCTAATGTATATTTTACCCAGTATAGGATTACTAATTGGAATGATTCTTCTCTGGGTATTATTTCCAGTTACCAAAGAAAAATATGAAATTATGCGCAAAGATTTAGAACGAATACATGAAGATAAAAAACAAAAAGTGGACATTAACAAATACGAAGATATTTTCTAAAATTTTAACTTATTTCTTTTAGTTTTCTTTTTCCTTAAAATATAGGGTGGAGAAGTAGAAGAAGAATAAGTAAACTATTTTTCTCTTTACTATTTGTTTTCAGTCTTTTGGTATATTTACACTAAAGAAGTAAAAAAATCTTTGTAAATCATGTTTTTAACAATATAGGTAAGAGTTGAATTCCCAATTTCGTTCTGTATTGTTACTTTTTGCTCGTTTATATTCATCGATTTCTTCTTTCTTTTTATTTAAGTAGGATGTAAACAATTCTGTACCTAGAACTTTTTTCAAAAAGTTACTGTTTTCGAAATATTCAAGGGATTCCTCCAGATTTCGCGGTAATGATTCAATATTGAGATCTTTCCGTTCTTC
>JARRLT010000025.1:12224-18914 GCA_037386725.1 Promethearchaeota archaeon | reverse complement strand
GGGCTATTGTTGAAACTTCCTAAAATCTTAGTTTTGGATTAAAAGTTTCATTATATCTTTGCGATCATTTTGAATAATCTAAGCAATTTAAAGATCTAAACGAATCCTTGTTATTGTATCTGATAATGTTTTAAGCATATCCTCTAATTGCCTTAACGTAATTTGTCCCATATGACCAATTCGGAATGTTTTATCTTTTAATTTTCCATAGCCATTTGCTATCCTAAACCCTTTTTTGATCA
Organism: Promethearchaeota archaeon; assembly: GCA_037386725.1. Lineage (GTDB taxonomy): Archaea > Asgardarchaeota > Lokiarchaeia > Sigyniarchaeales > SOKP01 > JARRLT01. The sequence goes on along the minus strand of JARRLT010000025.1, from coordinate 18,672 downwards.
TTTCTGAGATTAATTTCTCCAAATTAATATTGAATGAATTTTTAATGGTTGATACGGTATTTGAAGCAAAGTGGTCATCTGAGAACATCTCTAAATTCATATCACGAGCCCAGATTCTAGTTCGTTTACCTAAACGAGTGTGTCTTTTAAATCTCTCTTCTAAGCCTTCTTTATTTAAAATATAGTCTAATTGGAATGCAAGAGCTCTAATTTGAGGGATTGGTGGTGTTGTAAGTGTTTGCCTTTTTTCATTGTTGTTATTTACCCTTAAAAAATCAAAATAATAACCTCTATTTGTAACTTGCTTGGCTTTCTCTAGAGCTTTATTTGAGACGGAAGCAACAGCTAAACCAGGGGGTAATGCAAAACATTTTTGGACCGACGCTAAACATACATCAATTCCTAATGTATCAACTTCGACTTTTACTCCTGCCATCGAAGAAGTAGCATCAACACAGACTAATGCTCCGGTATCTTTAATAATAGGAACTATTTCATTAATTGGATTATAGACACCAGTGGAGGTTTCATTAGATTGAATAAATACAACATCATAGCAATCCTTACTTAATGCTTCTTTAGCAAATTCAGATGTAATAACTTCCCCCCATTTTACTCCTTCTTTAGTAGCGTTTTTTCCGTTCCCTTTCCCCATTTCAAACCATCTATCACCGAAAGCCCCAACTGAAAAAAATAAAGCTTTATCATCTTTTTTAATGAGGTTCCTCACGCATGCTTCCATAACTCCTGATGCACTTGATGTAAAGATAAAACAGTTATTTTTAGTGAAAAGTAATTCTTTGAGTCCTCCTATGACTGATTCATGCATTTCTTCATATGATGTAGAACGATGAGTATCATTTGGTTTTGATAGTTCTTGCAAAACCTGTTCTGAAACATCTACAGGACCTGGAGTGAAGAGTTTAAGTTTTGAATTTATTGTTAACTTTATTTCCATCAAATTTATAAAATTTACTTGATTTTTTTATGACTCTTGTTTGTTTATCCAAGCAATAGAGATCAATTGTAATATTTCTGATATCTGCTTCAATTTGGATAACAATAAAACAACAGTTTCTACTTGCAATAAATGACCACGCCCCTGTTACGCTCCCAGGATTAAGTAGAAGGACACCCTTTGAAGTTTTGAAAATTTCTTCTTTATGTGTATGTCCAGAAATGAGGATATTATAATTTTTCTCATTGGCTATTTCTTCTAATTGGGTATGATCTCCCCGCCTTTCTATTTGAGCACCATGAGTCAAGCCAATTCGTAAAAATTTTTTCGGATCATCTGGCAATTCAATGGATAATTCTTCATAAATAGGACTATCTCGTCTTCCAGCATAATAATCCATGTTACCCATAACTCGAAAAAGTTTTGTTGCTGTTCTTGAAACTAAAAATTCTATAAAATTATCATAATTAATTAAGTCCCCAGTAAGGTTTTTTAATACTTTTTGAGGAACATCTTTTGCCCTGCGAGGAATATGTGAATCTCCAATTACAAGTAATCTATAAGTAGTCATTTCATTGTAATTAAAAAAGATATAATTGTTTTTTATGAAATAATACTAAAAATTAATTTGATGAAGCTTTTTTATATTCTTTTTTTACAAATTCATAAAGTTCTTTAGCTTTAGAGTTTGTTTCAAAATGTTTTCTTACGGGATCTAAGAATTTATTTATATATTCTGCCACTGCCGGCTTTAAATCAGGTGGACTTAAATTTCCATCCTTATAATCCTTTTCTAATTCTTCATAAGAACTATATTCCACATCCCCACCATATTTTTCAGGTCGCTTTATGAAAAAGGTATCGGTAAGTTCAAATATAATATATTTGCAATATTCTAAAACAGGATTTTCTTCTATATTATTAGGAGGACAATATGCTTTATTTATCTTGCGTTTAACATCTTTTGGAGAATCTAGCATAAATACGGCTGAATCTGGATTAGATTTAGACATTTTAATTTTAATAGACTTTTCAATTCCTTTTAGATCAGTATCAGGAGGTGGAGTCAATCCCATTAACATATGATGATGAATAGCAATAGGTTTAGGTCGATTAAATTTAGGTGCAATTTCTCTTGCTAACATATTTACCCTTCTTTGGTCTAATCCTAACTGACAAATATCAACCTTCATATAAAAAATATCAGCTGCTTGCATAAGGGGATAAAGAATCTGAGAAGCTGTAAGAGTATCACTTTCCTCTCTACCCATAATTTGTGTGCAACGAATGATTCGATTTAAGGTATTTTCGATAGAAATTCTTAATACTAACTTCCAATATTCGGGATCCTTCACTAGATCTGAAGCATATAGAAATTCTACATTCTCTAAATCCATATCACAAACTTTCCAAACTTCTATGAAGAAATCACCTACTTTTTTAATAACATCTAAATCACCACCAAATTTTTGGTTTGCAGCAGCATGCCAGTCAGCTACTAAAAATTTCACTTTGACTCCAGCTTTAGTTAATTTATTTACATTAATTGCTCTAAGTAATCCTTGGGCAATATGTATGTTACCACTTGGTTCAAATCCATCGTAAGCTATAATCTCTTTTCCATGTTCAGTTTTCCATTTTATCATATCCCGAAGTTCGTCTAGTTCTATTATTTCTTCTCCAACTTCTTTTAGTAGAGAAATTTTATCATCTATTGTTAACGGCATTTCTTATTCAAATCTCAACTGTAATTACTCTATTTAATATGTAAATTGATAAAATCTTTATGGTTGTTTACAAAGAAAATAATTTTTTTAGAGAATAAAAAGGAAATATATTTCTAACTAAAATGTTAAAATATTAAAAAATAAGAAATTAAATAGAAAAGTAAATTTTTATTAAAACTGTAAATTTGTTGTAAATCTTAATTTTGTTTATTTTCTCTAGCTTCGATAGCAGCTTGTGCTGCAGCGATTCGTGCTACAGGAATTCTAAATGGAGAACAAGATACATAATTCAATCCAATTGATGCTGCGAATTTAATAGATGAGGGTTCTCCACCATGCTCTCCGCAAATACCTAACTTAATATTTGGTCTAGTTTTCTTTGCATCCTCAATCGCTAATTTCATTAATCGTCCAACACCAGTTTGATCTAAGATTTCAAAAGGATTTTCTGCCAAAATTTCTTTGTTCAAGTAGATTGGAATAAATTTACTCTCTGCATCATCTCTACTAAAACCAAAAGTCATTTGTGTTAGATCATTTGTTCCGAAACTAAAAAATTCTGCTTCCTCTGCAATCTCACCTGCTGTTAATGCGGCTCGTGGAATTTCAATCATCGTTCCAAAAGAATATTGTAATTTAACTCCATAACTCTCAATTGTATCTTCAGCAATTTTTTGTAACTGTTTCTTCACATATCGCAATTCACTTACTGACCCTACAAGCGGAATCATAACTTCGGGATTTACATCTATTCCTTCCTCTTTTAATTCACAAGCTGCTTGAAAGATTGCTTTTACTTGCATTTCATTAATTTCTGGCCAAGTAATTCCTAATCTACAACCTCTAAGACCCATCATGGGATTCTCCTCAGAAAGAGAGCGTATTAAATTTATAACCTTAGACTTTTTCTTTATTTCATCATCTAAGGGACTTGAATCAAGCAAAGATTTGGTCAATGCATTAGTAGTACGTAATTCTTGTCTCTCTAAAAGCACTTCAGAAAGTTCTGGGAGGAACTCATGTAAAGGAGGATCTAATAATCGAATAGTGACAGGTTTTCCTTCCATAATTTTAAAAATTTCATAGAAATCACCTTTTTGCATTGGCAAGATTTTATCTAATGCTTCTTGACGCTCCTCTTTCGTTCTTGACATAATCATGTTTTGGACAACTGGTAGTCTTTCTTGTGCCATAAACATGTGCTCAGTTCGAGCTAAACCTATACCTTCTGCTCCAAACTCTAAAGCTTTTTTAGAATCTACTGGTGTATCTGCATTAGCTCTTACACCAATTTCTCTAATCTCATCGGCTATTTTAAGAAGTTCTAGGAATTCACCCTTAATTTCGGGTTCTACTAAAGGAACTTGTCCATCAATTACTCGTCCTGTAGATCCATCAATAGTAATATAATTTCCTTCTCTAACAACAGTATCTCCTACCTTGAAGAGTCTTTTTTCTAAATTTATTTCAATGTCTTGAGCTCCCACAACAGCAGGCTTACCCATACCACGAGCAACAACTGCAGCATGAGATGTCTTACCACCAAATTGTGTTAATACTCCCGATGCGGAAAATAATCCATGAACATCATCGGGTTTAGTTTGAGGTCTTACAAGGATAATTTCTTCTTCTCCCTCATTTGCTAACTTTTGAACTCTGTCAGCATCAAAAATTGCCATACCCGACACTGCTCCAGGAGAAGCATTAATACCATGGGCTAAAACGTGAATTACTGAATTTTCATCAATACTTTTAAAAAGAAGTTTTGTTACTTTCTTAGCATCCACACTCATTATTGCTTCTTCTTTAGAGATTAAACCCTCATGATACATATCCACAGCAATTTTCACTGCTGCTGAGGGAGTACGTTTGCCATTTCTTGTTTGTAGAAGGAATAATTTTCCATCCTCTATGGTAAATTCAATATCTTGCATATCTCTGTAATGATTTTCCAATTTTTCTAAGGTTTCTAATATCTCATTATATACATCTGGGAAATCCTCTTTCATTTCTTCGATCTTTTTTGGAGTTCTGATTCCTGCAACCACATCTTCTCCCTGAGCATTTTTTAAATATTCACCAAAACGTACTTTCTCTCCTGTTGATGGATCTCTTGAAAATGCGACTCCTGTGGCAGAATCCCATCCTTTATTTCCAAAAACCATTGTTTGAACATTTACTGCTGTTCCAAAATTTGGAATATTATTAATTCTTCTATATGTGATCGCTCGTTTGTTATTCCAGGACTTAAAAACCGCTTCAATTGCCAAGAATAATTGATCCATAGGATCTTGGGGGAATGGAGAACCAATTTCCTTTTCATATAATGCTTTATCATCAGTTATAACTTTTTGAAGGTCAATAACTTCAAGATCAGTATCTTGAGCATTTCTTCCTTTAACTCTCTTATATTTATCAAGGATTCTTTCAAACTTTTCGTCTGAAATGCCCATTACCACATCTCCAAACATCTGAATGAAACGACGATAACTATCATAGGCAAATCGTGGATTATCGGTTTGAGTTGCCAACCCAATAACACTTTTATCATTTAATCCTAAATTAAGGACTGTATCCATCATACCGGGCATAGACATAGGTGCTCCCGAGCGAATACTCAAAAGTAAAGGATTTTTTTCATCCCCAAACTTTTTTCCAGTAGTTCTTTCGAGATCCTTCAAATATTCCAAAACTTTAGGGCGTAATTCTTTCATTACCCCCTTGGGATTGTCAAAATATTGCAAACAAGCCTCAGTAGTTATCGTAAACCCTGGAGGAATATTTAACCCTAAATTGGTCATTTCACCAAGATTAGCACCTTTTCCTCCTAGAAGTGGTTTTAATTCCTTTGAACCTTCTTCAAAATCGTAGATATACTTATTACCTTCAGTAGTAGTCATTTATATACAACCTTTAAAATCTTTAACACTTTATTAACAATTTCTAATTAATTTAAATCAAAACTTTTAAACAGTATTACCGCAATTAGAAGATTGCTTCCTTATATTTATAAGTTATACTTAGAAAATAAAAATTTCGAAATATATAAAATATATATTTCTTAGGATGTTTAACATAAAATTTTAGATTGTTTTAATATAGGGTGATTTGTATAAAATTGAATAGATAACAAATGAAAATATAAATTTTAATTAAATAATTTGGTTTAATTAATTAATTTGGTTAGTTCCCATACACCCTCAATAATATATGTGGGTCTTGTATTACTTTCTTTAATCATTTGCATTGTCGTTTCTCCAGATAAAACACAGCACGTATCCACATGTGCGTTTCTTCCCATTTTCATATCAGTATAAAGTCGATCTCCAAACATGATTGCATCACTTTTTGAAATACCTAAATTATCAAGTTTAAAGGTTAGCATTTCTTTATTAGGTTTACCAAATACCCGAGGTATACGACCAGAAGTTTTTTCAAGTAGTGCTGCTATTCCTCCCGCATCAGGTATAAATCCTCTCTGAGTAGGACACCTATCATCTAAATGAGTAGCGATATAGGGTAATTCGTCTTGCAGAAAATATCCTGCTTTAACTAATTTATCATAAGTCAATTCTTGGTCGAAGGCAAGTACTAAAATTTCTGGATTTTCATCAGTTAAGATAAATCCATGGCTTTTAAATTCTTCTTTAAGAGACCTATTTCCGAGTAAAAAAATTCGTCTAAAATTATTTTTCTTTAAATAATCAATGGTGGGATGTTGAGAAAGAATAATATCTTCTGTTGTAACCTTTAGATTCAATTT
>JARRLT010000025.1:0-12151 GCA_037386725.1 Promethearchaeota archaeon | reverse complement strand
AAAAAAATAAAATAATAAATAAATTTAGTTAATAAAATTCCGTTTCAATCATCGTAGTAGAGTTTACTAACTCTTGAGCTGCTTTGGTGGCTCGCATTACTTTTGCCATATTTCCTTGAAGTTTAAATTTTCCTGCCATTAATCCTTGAATTGGATCAAGCTCTTTTGTAAGAACCTTAATCCAATTATCATATGGTCCAGAAAAAGTAAATTCTGTTTCTTTTTCCTCGCCCTCATCCAATATTTTCGCACCAGTACAATCTCCATGATATAACCCCACAAACAACCGGATTTCATGGTCTAATTTGCCGCTTGCTTCGATTACGAAAACAAAATCGCCTTAGGGGATATAATAAGAAATTTATTACTCATTCCCAGGTTGCAGCGGCTTCCTTATAATCCGAATTGTTATTTACAGCTTTACAAAAAGCTTTTGCCCATTCTTCTGTAGCAAACTTCATTTGAGATTCTTTCCTTAATCTTATTTAGTTTTATTTACGAAATCTAATTTTCAATATTTTAATTTAATATCTTATGTTAAATAAACAATTATGTTTGATTTTAAACGTTAAACATATTAAAACGATCGATAAGTATTGAATTAAACTGTTCTTTTAAAAAATGAAAAGAAATAAAATTCTATTAACTCGATTCTTAATATTTAAATACCAATTCCAATAGTATTTCCGATACCAGCAACTATAACCTTAGTTCCTTTCTCAGTTCTAGAACGAATTGCCATTTTAATTTTTTCTACAAAATCAGGAACAGATTTACTGATTGATCTACTCATAGTAGTAATCGCATCTTCTAAAGATTGTTTACAGATTAATGCATCAATTGGAATTGCCTTTTCAGTAGAAGATTCTTCAATAAAAGATTTTTCAACTCCGACTCCACCTATAGCTGCACCTACTCCAACAGCCAGAGAACCAGTTTTTTCACCCTCTAATTTTAATCCTGCATCAATCATAATAATTCTTGAGATATTATCCCCATGCTCTTCTACAAGCTTTTTAATAGCTTTCCCAGGTTTTCCAACAGTACCCCCAGGACCTTTTGCTCGAACGATATATACAATCCGACCTTCAAATTCAATTTCTTGAGATATAGTTTCTTTGATTATATCCATGGTTTTAATCTCTCTTCCATTTGCTAAATCACGTGCAAGATTTCCAACAACCATAGGACCAAGAGCATCTCCAATAGGACTTCCTTCAGAAAATGCTTTTATAGCATAATAATATGATTTTGCCATTGCCATTATAAGAGTAAGTTGCATAGCGATCTGCATTAATAGTATCATTGACTTAGATTTTTTTCCTAAAATGAGGTAATGCTTTATTAAACGATATACAAAATCTACTGCCATTGCTGCTTCTAAGAGATTTTCAAGATTTTTTGCTTCCACACTTCCCGCGTTTGGCGCTAGTCTTGCCACTTCTTCTTCAAATCTATCATCTCTTACATCCATAATATGATCAAATTTAGGAATAATTCCAAAAGGGTCTAGGGTTACAGGAGAAATTGTCACAAATGTCATAAAATCTTCCAGTTTCATCATTAGATCTTTATCGGTTCCTTTTAATTCACTGTATTTTTTAAATTTTTCTAATAGTGTCTTTTTTCCATCATCATTCCATTTTTTAAGTTTCTCTAATGCAGATTCAATGTCTTTCCCAGCTTTCCATGCTTGAATTTTCTGGCCATAAAACATACTTACGAAAATTAACACAAAGAACATGATATTGATGATTAAAGTGATAGGATTAGTCGTTTGATTTCCTAACCCACCAAGGAACATTAATTGGATTGTCATAAACATCTTAATTTTTTCATTAAATTGAAATAAATTCTATTAAGTTTAATGATTTTATAATAACAAAATTTATTTATTCATATAATCTTTTCTATTATAAAGTATTTGAAATAAGAAAAGCTTTCTGTTTTCGATGATTGACGAAGAAGAAGATGAGGACGTTTTAGAGAAAGGAACTTCATGGAAGAATGTTTTGAAAAACATTTTTGTAATAATTATGATGATTGTAGGGATTTTATTTATATACTTTGGATTTGGAATGGATCAAACTCAGAGTCTCTTTCTTGGATTTATGTTTATTTGTTTAGGTACAACCTTACTTCAAATACAAAAAGAGCCAAAAGAACCGAAAAAGCAAACTTTAACGATCTTAAAATGCGAATCTTGCGGTTTAGCCACAGTCAGAGACTATCAAGAAGGAGATTATGTCTATAAAGAGATGGGGGAGTGTGATGCATGCGATGGCACTTTAAAGATAACTCAAATCTATTCTGTAAAATTAAAAGATAAAAAATCAAAGAAAAAAGTAGAATCCATGAAAAAGCCAGAACCTACTCCATTAACTCCTTAACTTTAATATTCATTGTTTCATATTTAAATTTAAAAATCTTATTTTTAATGAGTGGTGAAATGTTATATTAAATTTAGTTGGGTTAGGAGGAACATTTGATCATCTCCATAAAGGGCATAAATTATTAATTCATACGGCATTAAAAGTTTCCGATAGAGTTGTAATTGGCTTAACAAGTGAAAAGTTACTTAAAAATAAGAAATACTTTGAAAAGATTGAAACATATGAAGAAAGAGAAAAGAATATAAATGAATATATTAAGCAAGTTACAGATCCTAAACGCGTTCAAATAATAGAATTGAATGATCCCTTCGGACCTCCGATTCATGATTCTAGTTATGAAGGTATTGTTGTTAGTCAAGAAACATATAAAGGTGCTCTTAATATTAATGAAATAAGGAAAGAAAAGGGATTTAACCCTTTGATAATAATTGTTGTGCCTATTGTGAAAGATAAAGAGAATAAAAAGATCAGCTCAACAGCAATCAGAAAGAAGATAAAATATTAACTAACCATTATCTTTTGGATCTTGTTGCTAATTATTAAATTAGATTTGTAAAATTCTTGACTTTAATAACCACTTCTTCTTTAACGTTCTCAAGGTTATTATAGCTATACTAAAACTTACCATAAGTAAAGTAATATAAATATTTGGTCCAGGGATTGAAGAAGGTGGTGTATTTGGAACATTTTTAACAACAAATACATCTTTATACATTACATTGCCTGCTTTATCTTCAGCATAGAATCTGATTCGCACGATTCCATTCGAAGCAGCATTCCAAGCCTCTTGATTGATAACATCGGTTAATTGATTTATAGTGAAATTAGTTTGTCCTTGATCTATTGTATACCATTTGTGCTGGAGATTATCGTCCTCAATTTCAATTTCAAATATGGGTGGAATTTCTTTGAGTTCTTCTCCTTGAGTAGGAGCTATTATAGTTATTATTGGATTAGTAGCGTCCTTTTCAAGAATGATAGAGTTTACTGCTAAATTACCAACGATGTCCTTAGCATAAAATCTTATAGTTAATAGCCCATCTGGAACTAAATCCCATAGATTTTGATTGATCGTTCCTGAAAAGCTATAATTGGTCAAACCGTCATCCAAGGAATACCAACATGAATCTAAATGAGAATCTAATACTTGTACATCTAATATAGGCACCTCTCTTCCAACCAAGGCATAATTGATCGGCGCATTTATTTGGATAATTGGAGTGGTGCTATCTTTAATAATGATCAAAGAATCGTATCCCATATTCCCCGCTGTATCATTCGCATAAAAATTAACAAGGATATGACCATCAGGAATACTTTCCCAAATATTTTGATTAAATATCCCTGAAAACGTATAATTTTCCAAAGAAGTATTTGTGTTAAACCATATAGAATCTATATGTAGATCATTAATAGAAACGTCCAAGTCAGGAGCTATATTCCCGAATATTTTATACATATTTGGAGAATTTACTATTACAGTTGGAGTTACTGAATCTTTGATTATTGAAATAGAACTGTATCCAATTTGACCAAAAGCATTCTCGGCATAAAATTTAATTGTGATATTTCCGTCTTCTAATTTTAGCCATTCTGTTTGATTAATATATCCATTTAACTGATTAAATGTAATATTTGTTATTCCATTATCCAAGGAATACCATTTGGAATTGATATTTTCTTGATCTATTAAGATTTGATAAAAAGGAGAATTATTTCCAAAATAATCATCTAGGTCTGGAGATAAGATATTTAATTCTGGACTAGCTGGTAAGATTGTAAAGAAGCGAAGCCTTGATGAAATCATCTTTCCATAAGAATCATTTGCGAAAAGTTGTAGAGAATGAATTCCAACCGCTGGCATTTCAAGCACAAGATCTCCATCTATTGATTTATTAGTTTGACCATCTAAAGAATACCCAATCCAGTTCCATTTAAAAGAGCAATTGAAGTCAAGTAAAATTCCCTCATAGAGATTTTTACCAATATCATATGTAGGATCCCAAGAATAGCCAATGGCATCAACGTATTGCCTAACACTTGAAGCTGACCAACCAGTGATAAATCTCATACTATCGACAAAAGTAGAATTATCTCGAAATAATCCATCATCTACCACTAATTGATCATTTATATACCAATCGAAAAGATTAAGAGAACAATTAAATTCAATACGATTATAATAAAGTCTATTATTGTCCGCAAATATACTAGTAGCGAAATCGATACCTCCTCCAGTATAATAAAATTCATTATCATGCATAGTTAGATGGATAACTGGGGAGTCCCCATTCATTAAATTTACAATAGTTAGTTCATGTGCATTATCCGCGCCCCACCAAAATTCAACAACCCCTGCAGTTTGAGGAGTAAATGAATTAATCATAGAAGTTTGCTTTTGATAACCATAATCGTAGAGTTCAACTACTTTTTTATGGGAATCAAATGAATCAATCACTTGTATTGTCCCATAGTCTTCTTGTATAGTCCACTGTGAAGGATAACTACCAATAGTATCATTTTCAAATCCATATGTTGCGGGATAGTATCCGTTCATTGCCCCATCATATGTTTTATTCTCTGGTGTAATGATGTTTATAGATTTAGTTAAATTGTAAGTGAAGCCTACTACATTCGAAGAATAAATATTTCCTAAGGAATCATTTCCAAACACTTGTACTGTGTGGTTTCCTTCTGAAGGTAATGGAAATGTTGTATTCCCAAATATAGTTCTATTTACCCCACCATCAAGAAAATACCAGTAACTTTGACAATTCGCTGTATCTTCGAAACTGAGTAATAATCCTTCTTTCATATTATCTCCAATACTATATGATGGATCCCATGAATAACCAATAGCATCCCAGTAAGTACTAAATCCGGATCCACTTATTAAGGTATGTACCCGAAAACGATTGATATCAACATTAGAGGAATAATTATAAGCACCGTATGTTTTTCCATCTATAAAGATTTTATAAGCATATTGATTTTGAATTCCTTGATAGGTATTGTTATAAGAGCCTCTAAAATCAAAACGCAAGTGATACCACTGATTCACTTGGGGAATTGGTGCTCCAATAATATCATGAGAACCTGTGTTATCTAAATATTTAAAGGTACCTCCATTTATCGCCAACCAAGCAACGTCGATATCTTCATCATTAAGACGGAAATCACATCCTTCGGTAACAGATGTAAACCGAATCCATCCTTCAATTGTTCCGTAATTTTTGGAAGAATCAAAATCTTGAGATATATCACCTCCATTGGAAGCTGAGGTATCATAAATTCCGTATACTTTTTTATGTCCATCAATTTCATCATAAATATATCCATCATTATCACCATCGAACCAATGAGGATCCTCTGCACCCGCTATAATATTATCAAAACTGAATGTACCAGGATAATATCCCCCCATTGCTTTTTTATACGTTTTATTTTCTGGTGTAACAATATTTATAGAATTATATGTGAATCCAACTATATTTGAAGAATAAATGCTTCCAAATGAGTCATTTCCGAATATTTGGATAGAGTGCCTACCTTCTGAAGGTAATAGTAAGGTTGTATTCCCTAGGATGGTTCTATTGACACCACCATCAAGAGAATACCAGTAATTCTGACAATTAACTGTATCATTAAAACTCAGAAATAATCCTTCCTTCAAATTATCTCCAACTTCATAATTTGGATCCCAAGAAAAGCCAATTGCGTCCAGATATTTGGTATCTATTTGTGCATCTCCAGAATACATATAAAATTGATTTATTCCTCCTCCATTATTTTTAAATGGTAGTTCAGCGGAATTATATCCATCAATTGTAACACTCCATTTATATTGTCCGAGTCCGCAATAAGAACCAAGAGTTGATTCAAAATCTATATGAATATGATACCATTTATTATCAACAGGATCGTATACACCATCAAGTCCAGGGATATTAACAAATCCTGATCCATAGTCATATTGCCATTTATTATTTTCTATCCTAAATTGTATACGTAAATTATTAGGATCATCATTATCCAAGAAGAGGAATTGCATTCCATCACTAGCATCCCCAGAGTTTAGCCAAAATTCAACGGTTCCGTTATCTATATCATTAATTTTACGATATGCTAATCTCCATTTAGTAGTTGTACTCGTATCTTCTAATTTTATTACTTTATTATGCTGGTTATAGGTTTCAATAACGTGAGCTGAACATCCTGTTCCTGAACTATTGCCCTCCCATCCAATGGGAAGGAATCCATTTATAATATCTTCACATCCGAATGTTGCAGGATAATATCCCTTCATTCCTTTTATATATGTTTTATTTTCAGGTGTGATAATATCGATATCGTCTGAACTGCTATTTGGATCAATTTGATCTTCATATTCATCTTCATATGCACCAAATTGGGTAAAATTCATCCCAAATATAGCAGAGAGTAGAAATATAGAAAAAGCTGTAAATGTAAGTATCATTTTTTTGTTAAATTTAATTTTAAAAACCTCTGGATTTTACTTAAAATATTACTAAAAATATATTTAGTTTTATTTAATTTAAATCTATTTATATTACCAAGAGAATTAAAATCCTCTTAAGAAGTTTGATTTAAAAAAATCCTAAAAGAATCCTTTCAACTGATCTTAAAATTTAGGACTAAATTTTTATTTTGATATTTATTTTCTATTTTAAGGAAAATGAATTATTGTATGATGAATAATAAAAAAGTTTATAACATCAAGAAAATCTATTTAGATCTTACACTAAATTCATTTATCAACAAATTCTTTATTCCGCCAAGGGAATGAATAAATTACAATATGAATTCTCTTGGCTACTGAAAATATTATTTTTCTAATTCAATAAAAATTGGATTTTCAAATTCATTAAACTTCTCTCTAGTTAGTGATAGACTATATTAGGACGAGTTTAGTTAAAGAGAAAGTAAATTGAAACAAAAAATTTAAATAAATTAGTAGTCTAGAAGAACTATATCTTAAATTTATCATAATTTTATGAAAATGACAATACAACTCAAACAAAATGTTATTGAAATTCTTAAAATCCTAAAAAGAAAGAAGAAAAAAGTGATCGCTTCCAACTTTGCTTCGGAACTAAATTTGGATTATATAGTTTTAATGTCAGCTATTAATGATCTAAAAGATTACAAATTAGCTGATTTCAAAGAAGAAGAAGTACATAATGTCTTCTTAAACAAAGAAGGACGTGAATATTTAGAAAAAGGTTTACCTGAAAGACAAATTCTGAATGTAATGATAAAAGATGATATAAAAGAAACAACTTTAGAAGAATTAGAAGAAAAATCTAATCTCCCAAAAAAGTTATTTTATATTGGAATTTCCAATATGAAAAGAAATCGATGGATTGCTCAGAGTAAAGCAACTGGAGAAAATAAAATCTTCCTTATTGCTGAAGAATATCCGAAAAAACCAATAGAAAATTTTTTACTTAAATTTCAAGAGCAAGAAAAATTTGATTACTCTGATCTTTCAAAAGAGGAAAAAGAATTGATAAAAGTCTGTAATAAAAGGAAATTGATTGAAGCTAACAAAAAAACTCAAAGGATATTATATCTAACTGAAAAAGGAAAAAAAGTGAAACTTTCTAATATTAAAGTAAGAAAGGAAATAAGCAAAATAACTCCAGAAATGTTATCAAATGGTTCATGGAAAAATTTTAATTTCAAGTCATTTGATGTTTCAAAACCAGGGCCTCTTTTAAAAGCAGGAAAAATTCATCCGATAATTCGACTCATTAACAAAATTAGACATATATTTCTCTCAATGGGATTTACAGAAATAAGAGGACCTATCGTTGAAAGTGCGTTTTTTAATTTTGATGCTTTATTTCAACCTCAAGATCATCCTGCAAGAGAAATGCAAGATACTTTCTATCTCAATAATCCAAAAGAGACCAGATTACCAGAACCAGACAGAGTTAAAGCAGTAAAAGAAACCCATGAAAATGGGGGTGATTCTGGTTCTACTGGATGGGGATATGAATGGAAAGAAGATATTGCTAAACAAACGGTATTAAGAACTCATACAACAGCAACAACTATAAGAAGATTGGCAGAGTTTTATCAAAAAAATGAAACAGGACCAATAAAGGTCTTTTGTATTGATAGAGTGTTTAGAAATGAAAGTGTGGATAAATCCCACTTAGCTGAATTTATGCAAGTAGAAGGAATTGTTATAGGAGATAATCTTAATTTAGGGAATTTAATTGGTTTATTGTCAAAATTCTATGAAAAAATGGGATTCTCTAAAATTGTTACAAGACCTGGATTTTTTCCTTACACAGAACCTAGTATGGAGGTATCTGTATATTATGATAAAATTGATGAGTGGTTAGAAATGGGAGGGTCTGGGATCTTTCGTCCTGAAGTGACTTATCCATGGGGAATAAAAGAACCAACTCGTGTTCTCGCTTGGGGGCAAGGGTTAGGAAGAATTGCTATGTTATATTTTGGCAGGAAGGATATCAGAGATTTTTATATAAATCCTATAAATTGGTTAAGGAAACAATCATATTATTAACGAGGAATAATTATGCCAACATTAGAAATAAAAATCGATCGTTTAGAAAAATTGGTTGGGAAAAAGTTAAATATCGAAGATTTAGAATATGATCTTCAATGGATTGGGTTGGATTTAGAAGATGTTAATAAAGAAGAGAAAACAGTAAAGGTAGAATATAATCCTAACCGCCCAGATTATTCAAGTCCAGAAGGGATTGCTCGATCCCTAAAAGGGTATTATGAATTAGAATTAGGTCTCCCGAAGTTTGAGATTACAGCTGGAGATGTAGAATTAAATATTGAACCACCTGTTAAAAAAGTTAGACCATACATCGTTGGGGCAGTAGTAAAAAATGTATTTTTAGATGAAGATGAAGTTGCAACTCTTATGAATATCCAAGAACAACTTCATTGGGCCGTTGGAAGAGATAGAAAAAAAGTGGCAATTGGCGTTCATGATATAGATAAGGTAAATTCTCCATTTAGATATACCGCGGTAAAACCCGATTCGGTTAGCTTTACACCACTCCATGGGGATGGTTATCCAATGAATTTAGAAGAAATACTTCTATTACACGAAAAAGGAATTCAGTATGCACATATTTTAGAAGGAAAAGAAGTATACCCAATTATCTTTGATAAGAATAATAATGTATTATCATTCCCTCCTGTAATTAATGGAGAATTAACAACAGTTACTGAGGAAACAGAAAATCTATTCTTAGATCTTACTGGTACTGATTTTAACGCAATCAATTTAGCTCTGAATATCTTAGTGACTACTCTTTATGATATGGGGGCAAAAATAGAAAGTGTAAAAGTAAATTATGTGGATGATGATAAAAATATTATTACTCCAGATTTAACTCCTAAAAAGTGGAATATTAAAACTAAATATATAAATAATTATTTAGGATTAGATTTGAAAAGTAAGAAAATGATCCATTGTCTAAGAAAAACACGATTAGATGCGAAAAAATCTGAGAAAAAAGGATATCTTGATGTCTTTGTTCCAGCTTTCAGAGGTGATTTCATGCATCCCGTCGATATTACTGAAGAATGTGGGATAGGTTATGGATACTTTAACTTACCCAAAACAATCACTGAAGAATGTATAGGTGAATTTCATCCTATTCAAGAAATCTCAAATAAAATCAGAACGATTATGATTGGAGCAGGATATTTAGAAGTGTTAAATTTTATTTTAACTAACTCAAAAAGACAATATAACTTTATGAGACAAGAGTATAAAGAAAAGGATCATATTCAAATTGTAAATCCTGTTTCCAAAGAGTATAATACCATAAGAACAACAATATTACCAAAATTAATGGAAACAATAAGATATAATAGATCCGAAGAGAAACCAATAAAAATATTTGAAGTAGGGGATGTCATTTTATTTGATGAAAAGGAAGAAACCAGAACTAGAAGGGATGTCCACCTCGCAGCCGCATCATATCATGAAGATGCTGATTATACGGAATTAAAATCAGCTCTAGATTATTTTATGACCTCATTAGGATTTGAAAGGGATTTTAAAGTTCGTTCAAGTGAAAATTCAACTTATATTAAAGGACGATGTGGTAATATTTTATTGAATAATATCAAAATTGGTGAAATCGGTGAGATTCATCCTGAGGTATTAACAAATTTTAAATTAGAGTTTCCTGTTGCTGCTTTTGAAATAGATATACAAAAGCTTTTATAATTTCTTTTTCTAAAAATAATCGCTAATCTATATTTTAATTAAATGTTAATAAATCTGCATATATATGAGAGAATCCAACTTTAAAGAAAAAACTTTAAACGATTTAAGAAGTAAAATTGATGAAATTGACAACAAATTAATTACCTTGCTCGATAAAAGAGGTCAGATCGCTCAAAAAATTGGTATGATTAAAAAAGATTTGGGCCTTGAGATATATCAACCTGAAAGAGAAAACATTATAATTGAGAGAATTGTTGCACTTTCGAAGGTATTCAATGAATCATCTATAAGATCAATTTGGAAAAAAATAATTGCATCTTGTAAATCTATACAATGAATAAAAAATTCTATTTTATATTATTTTTAAAACATTCCTGCAAATAGTACTTAATTTATTGATTTCTAAAGAATAAGTCGCTTTAAAAGTGAATAGATGAATAATTAATTGGTTAAACTTTGGGGATTCATAAAAGTATTATAATATTACTAATTTTATATATGTATAAACGAGCTTTTTAAATAATTATATAACTCAAAACACAGAGATAAATCTGGTACGTTTTTAATGGCTGAAATAGAAAGAATTGATGGAAGAAAATATAACGAAATTCGTAAAACTACTATTGAACGAGATTACTTAAAATATCCTGAAGGATCTGTTTTGATTTCTCAAGGTGATACAAAAGTAATAGTTACTGCCTCTGTATTGGAATATGTACCTCGGTTTTTGTCAGATACTGGTACAGGGTGGATAACAGCAGATTATAATATGTTACCAAGAGCAACTCAATCTAGAAATGCACGTGAAAGAGATCGATTAAGGGTAAAGGGGAGAACTCACGAGATTCAGAGATTGATCGGAAGAAGTATTAGAGCGGCATTTGATTATAAAAAATTAGGAGAACGAACAATTAAAATTGATTGTGATGTTATCCAAGCAGATGGAGGGACACGTTGTGCTTCAATTACAGGAGCCTTTATCGCAACTTTTGACGCAATAAGATATCTTTATGATGAGCAATTAATTTATGAATTTCCTGAATATCAAGTAACTGCCGCAATCTCATTAGGGATAAAAAATGATAAAATTTTGTTAGACTTGAATTATGCTGAAGATTCCACTGTAGATGTAGATATGAATATTATCATGAATGAGAAACTTGAATTTATTGAAATTCAAGGAACTGCGGAAGGAGAGTTTGAGGACCGGCATCCAGGCCCACTACCTCTTCCCAGGGATGCTGGCAAAAAGGGGGGATTTTTAATAGCACTGAACGTAATAAATATACTCTTTTTTCTTTTCACAGCAGCAACAGTCATTCTTTTTATGAAGTATAACGTGAAAATAATAAAACAGATTGCACTTATCTTTTTCTGTGCATATGTTTTTTATAAATATTATAGTATAAAGGAACTTTTAATGAGTATCTGAATAATTTTCGAAATTCTTTATCTTGATAATTTTTTAATTGTAATTGATTAAATTTCCATATTCTATTTATATCTG